>JAITPH010000009.1 GCA_031289515.1 Tannerella sp. | reverse complement strand
TTTCCAGATGAAGTAGATACATAGCCATCCATCGGAATAATCCGGCTACCCAAGCCTTCTATTCCCTGTAATTCATTGCTTTCATTTGCAGAAACCAGCGCCCAGCCTATGCTGTTGGTCCCGAGATCAAGTCCTAAAATTCTGTTCATATCATTTTTTTTGAATACTTTTTGACAAAAGTAATGATAATATTTGAAAATACAAAAAAAGTTCGTATCTTTGCGGTACTAAATTGAAAGCAATTCACAATAAGGATTATTCCATTGTGAAAACATTTAGAGCGGCAGGCGACTGTCGCTTTTTTATTGATAGCCATTCGGCCTGATAATAAGCCATTAAAATGGTGCGATGATTATGGATTACGTTAGGAATAGAATCTTCTTGGCATTTCTTTTAAGATGGCGGGGAGTTCTTTTCATTTTAAAAGTACCTTGAAAACAACAACCCAACCCAAACGGCCAATAATCCGACTATTATGCTGGCAGCGATATAAATTACGGCTGTCCACACGTGACCGGATTGGAGTAAGCGCAGGTTTTCGGCTGAAAAAGTGGAAAATGTTGTGTATCCGCCGCAAAAGCCTGTAATAAACAGTGATTTCCATTCGGGACTCACGTTCATGTTACGGTCGAATAAGCCGGACAAAAAACCTATTAGTAAGCAACCTGTAATATTTACGCCGAAAGTAGCCCAATAATGATCGGACTGGAAGAATTTTTCCGTCCAGATGGAAGCGAGGTAACGAAATATACTCCCTATGCCTCCGCCGATTCCTATGAATACAAGTTTCAGCATAATTATTCAATGCTGTTTGAGGCTTTTAGTTGAACTACGCGAGAATATGGCGGAACGTTGTTTGTCAGCCATACATTGCCGCCTATCACGGAATCATGTCCGATAGTGATGCGTCCAAGTACCGTCGCATTGGAATAAATCACTACATTATCTTCAATAATAGGATGTCGGGGAACGTTCAGGGGATTGCCGCATTCGTCCAAAACAAAATTCTTGGCGCCCAAAGTCACGCCTTTGTACAGGTTAACGTGCTTGCCGATTATAGTTGTTTCACCTATCACGACGCCTGTACCGTGATCGATGCTGAAATATTCGTCTATCTGTGCGCCGGGGTGTATATCAATTCCTGTTGCCGAATGAGCAAGTTCGGTGATGATACGCGGTAAAATCGGGATGCCTAAAAGCAATAATTCGTGCGCAACACGATAATGAATCATTGCCTGAATGCTCGGATAGCAAATTATTACTTCGGCAGCGCTTTTAGCAGCCGGGTCGTTGTCGAGCATCGCCTGTACGTCGGTACAGAGCATACGCTTTATTTCAGGTATTTTTTCGAGAAAGCACAGCGACAAGTCTTCGGCTTCGGTGTCGCCCGACAATTCGGGATCTCTGTCGGAATAGAAATGCAGTCCGTTTTTTATCTGTTCGGTAAGCAGCGCGTTCAATTTCTCCATCTGAATACCGAGATAAGCGCTTTGCGCCACCGCTTCAAAAAAGAATCCGGGAAAGATAATATCCTTCAAAATAGAAATAATCTCTTCCAGCCTCATCATATTGGGAAGGTATTGCCCTTCTTTTTGAGGTATAATTTTGTAAACGTCGCGGCGATGCAGCAAGTCTATGTTTTTTTGTATGATGTCATCAAGTCGGGTCATCGTTTTTGCTATTTTTTGCATTTTTGGCAGATGCCCTTCAGGTAGATAAAGGTATCTTCTACCTCGACTTCGGGGACTACAGAGATGAGTTCCTTAAAGTTAAAAGGTATGTCGAGAATATATCCGCATTTTTTGCAGCGAAAATGGGCATGAGGCTCTATGAATCCGTCGAATCTGGCGTTTTTTTCATCTATTCCGACATAAATTGCAGCTCCGTAGTCGACAAAAAGTTTGAGAGTATTGTAAACGGTAGTCTTCGACAAAGTCGGTATCTCCGTTTTCAACCCCTCAAAAACTTCGTCCGCCGTAGGGTGCGTTCTATGGCTCAGCAAATAACGCATGATAGCTATTCGCTGAACAGAAGGACGTATCCCAAACCCCGCAAGATAAATACTCGTATTATCCATAAAACCGATACTATTTCAAAATCAGAAAGGACACAAAATTACAGTACTTTCTGCTTATATGCAAATAATTCGACCTGTTTTTTTTTAGGTCAAATGTTACATTATTGATAACAAGCTATTTATAAACCTTCTTTATCGTGTCCGAATCTTCAAGTCCCTGCCTGAAAACTATCTTTTGGAAGAAAGACCTGATAAAACCAAGTCCGTAACCGAAGATTTGAATCAGGGAAGCGACGACGGCAAGCCCTGCTATTTTGAGACTTTTCGTTTTCGCCAGCGAATCGGAGAAAAGAAGCAACAGGTAAGCCGCGGGCAAGAGTAGAAACCGTACCGAAACGAAAACGGCGAGACAAAGAATCACAGCGCTTCCAGCCACGAACAAGGCAGGAATCGTATGCACCGGTTTCAGCGAATCGGGATACAGTTTATAAAGATTCATACGCGCCTGACCGAAGATATTAACCTGTTTATAAAAGCGTTTCAGGTTTACCCGCCGTTTGTGGTATACGAAGGCTTCGCCATACAGTTTTGTCGTAAAACCGGCTTTATTTATGCGAATGCTCAAATCGATGTCTTCGCCGTACATGTCACGGAAATCGCCTGTTTTTTCATAGACGCGGCGAGAGAAACCCATATTAAATGTACGCGGCTTGAACTTCTCCATTTTGATTTTACCGCCACGGATGCCGCCGGTAGTCCAAAACGACGTCATGGCATAATTGACGGCTTTCTGCATCGCGTTGAACGACGGATGTTCGCGGTCGGGTCCGCCGAAGCAGTCGGCATAGTCTTCTTTCAGCAGTCGGTCGACAATTTCCAGATATTCCGGCGGAATGATACAGTCGGAATCGAAGAAGATAAAGTACTCGCCTTTAGCTTGCTTCATTCCGACGTTTCGCGTATCGCTGCGTCCGGAGTTTTCCTTGACAATATAATTAATGTTTATCCTGTCGCGAAACCGTTCGACCTCGTTGGCGCACGGTTTCGACGAGCCGTCTTCAATCAGGACGAGTTCAAAGTCTTTATAAGATTGCACAGACAAGCTTTGCAGCAGTTCGCAGGCTTCGTCGGGGCGGTTATAAACCGGAACTATTATCGAAAAAAACATTTACGCCTTTCAGTTCTTTATTTTAAGTTCGTCAATAAGCCTTTTGCATTTTCCCCATTTCTCGATCATCCACAGCACGTAGCGTATATCGACGCTTATAGTGCGCTGCAAATCAGGCTCGAAAGCTATGTCGCCGCTCATTGCTTCCCAGTTTCCGTCGAAGGCGAGACCTATGACCCGTCCGTTTTTATTGAAGACCGGGCTTCCCGAATTACCGCCTGTAATATCGTTGTTCGACAGGAAGCATAATTGCAGTTCGCCCTTATTGTTGGCATAAGCGCCGAAATCGCGTTTGTTCACAAGGTCAATTATTTCGGGTTGCAGCCAAAATTCATAGCTTGCAGGATCTTCTTTTTCGAGTATGCCTTTTTCCGTCGTATAGAAATTATACCATGCAGCGTCGAATGGGCTATAACCTTTAATAGAGCCGTAACTCAGGCGCATGGTAAAATTAGCGTCGGAGTGAAGCGTTTTTTCGGGGTGCATTTTCTGGAGGGCGGCGAAATAGAGGCGTTCGCCTTTTTCAATGTTAAATCGTTCGTCGTTCGCCGTTTGCATTATTTCCATCAGCGTCATCAAGACCGAGAATGAAAGTTTAGCTGCCGGGTCGTTTTTGGAATATTTGCCGTATTTCTTTGTATCTTTGAGCAGTTCGATCATTTTGTCTTCGGAAAGAAGCGCCGTTTTTGCAAATAAATCCGCCGCATAGCGTTCATAATCGCCTTTATATTTCTTGTCGATTTCCTTGTATATGTCGGGAAGGTATTCCTCCGGAACGCGCTCTTTGACAACTTTCATCATCACGGCGAGGACTTTTTGGTCCATCGACGGCTCGTAGTCTTTGAAGAACGGACGTATTCTCTCTTCAAGGATTTCTTCGATATCGACCGTAGAGAGGTTTTTATTGGGTATTTGACCGAAAAGGCGCGCCAGACGGATTATCTCGGCGCCGCTGGCAAAGGCTTCCGTCAGATATGTCAGATTCTTTCTTTCTTCATTCGACGTAGTATAGCCTTTTTCCAGAAGTTTTAAGACGTTGCCGTATTCCGGTTTGTTCAAGTCCGATTGCGCCCATTTGTCGAAGGCTGTTTCTTCGGTCTGCTTACGCTCGATGACATTCAGATTTTCAAGTCCGCGATTCATTCCTATCGAATTTTTCCAGTAATTGGAGCTACCGGCATATTTTGAGGCGTATTTTATGCGAATGGCGTCGTCGGCAGCCATAGCTTCATGCCATATTTCCTGTTTGATTCCGCGAACTTCGATACGCGGCGCATTGATGCTTTCCATGCGTTGCTTGACGCCCCACGACGAGAGGTAGCGGCTGGTGCTGCCCGGAAAACCGATGGTCATTGCATAATCGTTTTCGCCGTAGCCTTCGATGGATACTTCGGCAGTGAATTTAGGCTTGTACGGACGATTATTTTCATTGTATTCGGAAGGCTTGTTTTCCGAATCGGCATAAACGCGAAATACGGAGAAGTCGCACGTATGGCGGGGCCACATCCAGTTATCCGTATCGCCGCCGAACTTGCCTATTGTAGAGGGAGGCGCGAAAACGAGGCGAACATCGCGGAAGACGCTGTATGCTACAATATAATATCTGTTCATATTGTAGAACGGCATAATGTCGACGTCCGTAAACTTTCCTCTTTCAAACGTCTTCAGCAATATTTTGCCAATCGAATCCGCCGCCATGATACGCTTGTATTCGTCTTCAATATCCGCTATCTTGGGAAGGATGCTGTCGGTCACGTCTATCGTTTCTTTCAGATATTTAACCTGCAAGCCTTCGACCGGAAGCTCTTCGGTAAAATTTTGCGATACGAAGCCGTTTTTCAGATAGTCGTGTTCTACGCTGCTCAACTTTTGGAGCGAGCCGAATCCGCAGTGATGATTGGTAAAGATAAGACCTTCGTCCGAAACGGTTATGCCTGTGCATCCGCCTCCGAAGATTACGACTGCATTGGCGATGCAGGCAGAATCCTTGTCGAACAGATACTTGTAGTCCGGCGTAAAGCCCAGTTCTTTCATTCGCGCCAGATTTTGCGAAGTAAGTTCGTTTACTATCCACATGCCTTCGTCGGCATATAGCTTGTGAGATGCCATGATTAGGAGCAACAAAACTCCCGATTTCTTTATTAAATTCATAATTATAATGTTTTTTAGTTCAGTTACCCTCTAAAATTTCGGGGACAAAGGTAGTTTATAAAATTCAAAAAATCAAATTTTTTTCGCCTTGCCATGAAATTACGTATTCCGCCTTGCCGCCGTCCGGATAACCGTCCGTTACCTCAAACTTGCCGCTGATACAGTATTCTTTGCATGTTTCCCCGAAATGACAGAGGGCTATGCCGATGTCGATTGTCGCGAATAAGGAAGATACTTTGTAGAAATGCAACACATTGTCGCCAAGCACGATACGCCATTCCTGCCAATTGTTTGCCGAAGGAGCGAGGCGTACCATTTCGAGCGGCGGCGCATATTTTCCGGCGTCGGTTTCGGAAAGCGGGCGGCTGAAATCCCTGTCGAAAAACAGAGATTCGAAAGGTTTGCGGGTCGCGTGATTCTTGTCGGCATTGACTATCAGGCGTTCCATAAACCACCGTTGTTTGTCGGCAGGGTATCCTACCGGCGAAACTATCTTCAGTTTTTCGTTGGGATTCAGCGTGATTTGTTTTTTGAAGTCTGCACGGCTGAAAGAGCCTCCAAGCCAGCAAGTTCCCAAACCCAATCCGGTACAGAAGAGCAAAGTCTGCTCAAACACGTATGCGGCGGCGATTTCGGCGAGAGGCGCGTCTTCGTAGATGAGGGCAAGGTATTCGACAGCGCCTTTGACCCAGCCGTAAGTGCCTAATTTTACAGGCTTTTCGCCCAAACCGGCACGTATCAGTTCGATTCGGACTTTAGCTCCGAAGGGAGGTTTTAACCGGCTGATAAATCGTTCGATTTGGGCGATATGTTCATTGCTCAGACTGTTGCCCGAATAAGTGCGTATCGACCGTCTTTTCCGTATCAAGTCCGTAATCATGCGTTCCGCTTACTGTTGTTGCGGATAAATTTCCAGACGAACGAAGCCAAAGCTCCTCCGGCAAGCGGGCCGACAATGAATATCCAAAGCTGACCGAGCGCTGCGGTAGAGCCATATACGGCGTCGAAGATGGCAGGTCCTATGCTGCGGGCGGGATTTACCGACGTTCCGGTCAGAGGTATGCAGACAATGTGAACAAGAACGAGCGAAAAACCTATTGCCAGTCCCGCGAAGTTGCTTGCTTTCCTTTTCGATTCGGTAGAGCCTAAAACAACAAGAACAAAAATAAAAGTAAATATTGTTTCGGCAATCAGACCGCTTGTTATGCCAACGCCGGGCTGACAGCCGTTAGAACCTGTCTTCGTAGCGAAATAGCCGCCGGAAGCGATATAAGACGCTCCTCCTTCGTCAATAAATGCCACAATCAGATAAAGCAGCGCCGATCCGATAATAGCTCCGATGATCTGGAATAAAATGTACATTCCGGCATCCTTGCCGTTGATACGTCCGGAAAGAAAAGCTCCGAGAGTGATCGCCGGATTAATATGGCATCCCGACACGCCGCCGATGGTATATGCCATAGCAACGACCGAAAGACCAAAACCAAACGCTACCATAAGCGTTTGAGCGGCAGTGCCTACTCCATGATTGAAGACCGCGCTTCCGCATCCCATAAGAACCAACACCATAGTTCCTATCAATTCTGCAACATATTTTCTCATAGTCAATAAAAATTTTAATCGTTTAATATCAGTTGCAAATATAGGAATATTTTTTTTCAAATCAAGCATATTTCCGGAAAATTTTTCCGTTTCGACAAAAAAATATCAGCCATGTATTGTTTGTCGAATTTTTTGTCGTACCTTTGCGCGAATTTTCTCACAGAGAGGGAATTTTTTCACAGAGAGAAGTAACATATTTTTAACTAAGTAATTAACAGAGTATTAACAATTTAGAATGGAAAATTTAAAGAACATTGTTCCCAATGAAGATTTTAACTGGGATTCTTACGAAAAGGGTGAAAGCCTCGGACAGGAGAAGAATATAGAGGAGCTAACCAAGACTTACGACGAGACCTTGAACACGGTAAAAGACAAAGAAGTTGTGACAGGAACAGTAACCGCTATGAACAAACGCGAAGTAGTTGTAAATATCGGTTTCAAATCGGACGGAGTTGTGCCGATGTCTGAATTTCGCTACGATCCCGACATCAAAGTAGGCGATCAGGTAGAAGTTTACATTGAAAATCAGGAAGATAACAAGGGACAGCTCATTTTATCGCACAAGAAAGCCCGCGCATCGCGTTCGTGGGATCGCGTAAACGAGGCGCTTAATAACGACGAAATAATCAAGGGATTCGTAAAATGCCGCACTAAGGGCGGTATGATAGTCGATGTCTTTGGTATCGAAGCGTTCCTGCCGGGTTCTCAAATCGACGTGAAGCCTATTCGCGATTATGACATATTTGTCAGCAAGACAATGGAATTTAAGATTGTCAAAATCAATCAGGACTTCAAGAACGTCGTTGTATCGCATAAGGCTCTTATCGAGGCGGAACTTGAGCAACAGAAAAAAGAAATCATATCGAAACTTGAAAAAGGTCAGGTATTGGAAGGCGCTGTCAAGAACATTACTTCTTACGGAGTATTTGTCGACCTTGGCGGCGTAGACGGATTGATTCATATAACAGACCTCTCATGGGGTCGCGTTTCCCATCCGGAAGAAATAGTGAAACTTGACCAGAAGGTCAATGTGGTAATACTTGATTTCGACGACGAAAAGAAACGCATCGCGCTTGGTCTCAAGCAACTGACGCCTCATCCGTGGGATGCTCTCGACACAGATCTCAAGGTAGGCGACAAGGTAAAAGGCAAGGTTGTCGTTATGGCTGATTACGGCGCTTTCGTCGAGATAGCTCAGGGCGTCGAAGGATTGATTCACGTATCCGAAATGAGCTGGACTCAGCACTTGCGCAGCGCGCAGGATTTCATGAAAGTGGGCGACGAAGTCGAAGCCGTCATCCTGACATTAGACCGCGACGAGCGTAAGATGTCGCTTGGCATCAAGCAACTCAAGCCCGATCCATGGGAAAATATCGAAGAACGCTTCCCGGTAGGCTCCAGACATAAGGCTAAAGTTTGTAACTTCACAAACTTCGGCGTATTCGTAGAGATTGAAGAAGGCGTTGACGGATTGATTCACATCTCCGACCTCTCATGGACGAAGAAAATCAAACATCCGAGCGAATTTACCGCTTTAGGCGCTGAAATCGAAGTTCAGGTACTTGACATAGACAAGGAAAACCGCCGTCTAAGTCTCGGACACAAACAGCTCGAAGAAAATCCGTGGGACGTATTTGAAAGCGTGTTCACGGTAGGCTCCGTTCACGACGGCACTATTATCGACATGATGGACAAAGGCGCTGTAATTTCGTTACCGTACGGAGTTGAAGGCTTTGCCACTCCCAAACACCTTGTCAAAGAAGACGGCTCGCAGGCTAAACTCGACGAAAAACTTCAATTCAAGGTAATAGAGTTCAATAAAGAAGCTAAACGTATTATTCTTTCACACAGCCGCATCTTCGAGGATGAACAAAAAGCTCCGAAGAAGGAAAGCGAAGGCAAAACGAAAAGCCCCAAAAAGGAAACAACTACCGTCGCAACTCCGGCAGTAGAGATAACAACGCTTGGAGATATCGAAGAGCTTGCCGCCCTGAAAGAAAAGATGGACAGCGACGCGGAGAACTCTGGTCAGCAATAGGTTTTCATAGTTGCAATATAATTATTGGGCGCCATTCCTTAGCGGGAGTGGCGTTTTTTTTTCGCATATTAATACGCATCTCGTGAAAAATATCTATCTTTGCATTGTAACATTAAATAATATAACGATATGGAAGATAAAATAGTTTATTCGGACATTTTTAGAACAGCATGGAAGGCTCTGATGTCGCAATTCTGGCTGTTGGCAGGTTTGTTTATCGGCTTTACGATTATTTATTCTCTGCTTCTGATATTCGCCGTTCCGTCGAAGGGAACGCCGATAAGTATAAGCGGCATTATTGTTTCCGTGTTGTGCGTATTGCTCGCATATCTGTTTCAGCTGGGCTATCTCAGGAACTGCTTTCAGACTTTGGACGGCGAAGAGCCGCAATTCTCCGCCTACGGACAGGTGTCCGGCAAACTGTTTAGCTTTCTGGCAGCTCACATAATATTTGTCGTCATAACGGCTATCGGAACGGTACTGTTAATCGCGCCCGGAATATATCTTGCGCTGAGGCTGCAATTCTTCTTTGCTTCAATGGTGGACGAGAATACCGGCATCGTCGATTCGTTCAAGCGAAGCTGGAAGATTACAAAAGGCTATTCGCTCAGGCTGCTTATACTTGCGCTGATAATGGCGCTGGCGAGTTTCATAGGTCAGATTGCCCTGTTCGCGGGAATATTTGTGGCGATTCCGTTGATTCTGCTGATGTACGGATGCGCTTTCCGGAGACTTTCGTCGCCTTCGGCTACTTGAAAATGTTTTAATAAAAAATAAGGTTATGAAATTGAAAGAGAATTTTAAATGGTCGCTTGTCGTACCTACAAGCATGGGCGTACGCCTGACGCCGACGGCGCAGGGTCAGCCTGTGCATACAAGCAGTAATTTGTTTATGCAGGCTACGAGCGCCGAAACAAACGTGGCTAACGTACCGGCATATCTGGGGCTTCCGGTCAAAGTGCTGACGACTTTTGTCAAAGGCAGTCCCATAGCGCAGTTTATAAAAGACAGCCTGCGCAGCCGTCATCTGGAATATGAGGGCAAGGAAGTGGAGCAGGGCGGACCGTGGGGCTACCGGCATCAGATAAATATCGCCGACAGCGGTTTGGGACTGCGCGGCCCTCGCGTGTGGAACGACCGCAGCGGCGAGGTCGGGCGCACGCTGAACGTCGGGGATTTCGACCTCGAACGTATTTTCGGACAGGAGGGCGTGCAAATACTTCACCTTTCCGGACTTATCGGCGCGCTTTCGACGGAGACGAGCCGCTTTTGCCTCGAACTTGCACGCGCGGCGAAAAAATTCGATACGAAAATCTCTTTTGACCTCAATTATCGCGCTTCGTTCTGGAAAGGTCGCGAAACGGAACTGCGTGAGATATTTGCCGAAATTGCTTCGGTATCGGATATTCTGGTCGGCAACGAGGAAGATTTCCAACTCTGTCTCGGCGTCGAAGGTCCCGAAGCGGGCGGCAAGGATATTGCCTCCAAAATCGAAAGTTTCAAGGGAATGATTCGAAACGTAAGGAAATCATATCCCGACAGCGCTGTCTTCGCTACTACGCTTCGTGAGGTTGTGAGCGCTAACAGTCATCTGTGGGGCGCTATAATGCTCGAAGGCGATAACTGGCACGTTATCGAGCCTCGTCCGATTAATGTCCTTGACCGCATTGGCGGCGGCGACGGTTTTGTCGGCGGTCTGCTGTACGGTATACTTAAAGGATGGCCGCCTGAGAAATGGGCGCAGTTCGGCTGGGCGACCGGCGCACTCGCTACTACTTTCCTGACCGACTACGGACAGCCTGCCGACGAAGAGCAGGTATGGAGTCTCTGGGGAGGGGATGCGAGAGTTTTGAGATAATTGAAAATTGGGAGTTGGTAATTGTCAATTGAAAATCAAAAATCGGTATTTGGGGATTGGTAATTGTCACTTTAAAAAGTTTGGATTATGTTATTATATGGACAGGGTGCGCCGACGAAATCGTTCGGTTGCGACGAAATAAAACAGGCGCTTTTCGATGCTTTCGATCGCTTGGGAACGCGCAGGAAAGTTCTTGCCATTCCGCCCGATTTCACGCGCTTTCATTCGCGGGCGGGCGAACTTACGGCGTATGCCCGCGAGTATTACGGTGAACGGCTGACGGACGTGCTTCCCGCTCTCGGTACGCATTTCAGAATGACCGGCGCGGAAATAGCGAAAATGTTTCCGGGCGTTCCGGATTCGATATTCCGGGTGCATAACTGGCGCGAAGACGTCGTGACCGTCGGCGTCGTACCCGGAGAATATGTGAAAGAGGTATCCGAAGGCGCGGTCGACTATTCCGTGCCGATGCAGGTGAACCGTATGCTGCTGGAAGGCGGCTACGACCTTATCCTCTCGCTTGGGCAGGTCGTTCCCCACGAAGTCATCGGCATGGCGAACTATAACAAAAATGTTTTTGTCGGCGTCGGCGGCTCCGAATGTATTAACAAAAGTCACTTTATCGGCGCGGCTTACGGCATGGAACGTATCATGGGACGCGCCTCGAATCCTGTTCGCAAAGTCCTTAACTATGCTTCCGAGAATTTCATCGGCGACATGCCGCTGATTTATCTTCAGACGGTCATTTCCGAAGGCGAAGACGGCTTGCAGATGCGCGGACTTTATATCGGCGACGATTTCGAATGTTTCGAGAAGGCGGCCGCGCTGTCGCTTGAGACAAATTTCCGCATGACCGACCGCGAAATGAAAAAGGTCGTCGTCTATCTCGACCCCGAAGAGTTTCGCAGTACGTGGCTCGGCAACAAGAGCATTTACCGCACGCGGATGGCTATTGCCGACGGCGGCGAACTCGTCGTGCTTGCGCCCGGACTTCGTCAGTTCGGCGAAGACCCTGTTAACGACGCCCTCATCCGCAAGTACGGCTATGTTCATACGCCGCAGGTTTTGCGGTATGTCGGCGAAAACGGTGACCTTCGGGACAGTCTCGGCGTGGCGGCTCATCTGATACACGGCACGTCGGAAGGGCGTTTTCGCATAACTTATTGCCCCGGTCATCTTACGCGCGAGGAAATTGAAGGCGTGGGATTCGGTTACGCCGACCTCGATGAAATGATGAAACGGTATGACCCGAAAAAGCTGAAAGACGGCTGGAATACGGTCGACGGCGAAGAAATATATTTCATCTCCAATCCGGCGCTCGGTCTCTGGGCTTACAGGGACAGGTTTTTGTAGGAAATTTAAAAACATATAATAAAGATGGATGCAAAATTTTTAACGAATTTCTTTACCGAACGGCAGTTAAGCCGCGCGGAACTTGATATTGTGATTCCGCAATTCAGGCAGGTTGAGTTTCGGAAAAACGATTTTTTGACAAAAAAGGGGGGGGGGAATTGCCGGTAAGTACTGGTTTTTAGAAAGCGGCTTTATCCGTTCCTACGTTTTCGACACCGAAGGAAACGATATTACAACAAACTTTTATTCGGCGGGCGATATTGTGATTGACTGGGTTTCTTTCATGTTGCGCCGCCCCGCGCGGGAGTATATGCAGGCTACCAGAGACTGTGTTTGCTGGGAACTGGATTTCGAAACGTTTCAGTCGCTGTTTCACGGCATGGAGTCGTTCAGGGAACAGGGCAGGGCTACGCTTGTGGGCAGTTATTTCGCCTTGAAGGAAAGAAGCATATCCATGATTGCCGATCAGGCTAAAGACCGCTACCTCAGTTTGCTGAAAGAGAAACCGGATATTTTTCAAAACGCTTCATTGAAACATATTGCCACGTATCTGGGCATAACGGATACGTCGCTGAGCAGAATCAGAAAAGAAATTGTGGGCAGATAATTCATTTCTTGTCAAATGGCAAGAAGCAGTTCGCGCATAGTCCGTACATTTGCGAATTATTAATTTTTAAATTATTGAATTATGTTATTTGGAATTTTGGACATTCTTTTCGGGACACTGGTTTTGTCTCCTTATTTTGTCGGTCGGGGCAAGCGCGAAAAATATGCCAAGTCGCTGAGTTGGGCGGGTATTGTTTTGCTTGTCTGGGGTATTATGGGCGTCGTCAGTTCGCTGTTGTACGTTCAGACATTTGCCGTCTCGCCTTTTTACTGGATTCTCTGGCTGTCAGGCGGAATCGCAAGTTTGCTGCTGGGTATTATTTTAGGAATCACCCTGCTCAAAAAGTCTTCTACGGGTATTGTGGATAAACTTTTACCCTATCAGCGGATTGTCGGCATTGTTGCCGTTACGGTCGGCATATTGCTGTTGTTTGTGCAGGAGTAGGCGTCGTCCATCGTCATGTCGGGCGCGGTGTCCGTCATTGCGAGGAACGAAGCAATCCGGCGCCCTGTATGGTCTGGATTGCTTCGTTCCTCGCAATGACGGTTACTGCTGCCAATGACGGATACGTCGCAGTGATGGCAGACTGTCGTTTGGCTGCGCTCCGGTCGGCATGACGTTATCCCCTCGACATGGCGGGAGCGCCGTTTATAATTCGGCAATAAATTCATTCAGAATCTTGATATATTCGGAATCGTTCAAAGTTTCTTTTTCGGATTTGTCGTAGATGTCAACCAGAACTATGACGCCGTCTTCGGCTTTGAGGCACAGTTCGTAAGTAATAATGCGAGCGCCTCCGCTTTTACCTTTGCCTTTCGACTGTATTGCGATACGGATTTTGCGAAAGCCGCCGCCAAGGTCTGTGCCCATTTCGTGATTTTCGGCAAAATCTTTTTTGAATTGTTTCAGGTCGGACTGTAATGAAGCATATTTCTTTTTCAACTTCTTGTAAGACCTGTCGAATCGTCGGGTAACTAAATAATTTGTTTCCATCGGCTATTCGGCTAACAGTTCGTCAAGAGTCTTGTATCCCTTGATGCCGTTTTTACGAATATCTTCGCCCATTGCCTTTGCTTCGAGAATTGCCTCTTTCAATTCCTCGATGCGGACTTCGCTTGCGGATTTTTTCGGATGACCGATACCGTTAATCTGCCAACCCATTTTGTCGGCAAAATGTTTGAAAAATACCTTGTCGGACAAGGGTATGTCCACAAAGATTCTTTCCCGTACAGCGTCTTGTGCGTTGATATTCGGTTTTCTTCGTAATGTTTGAGTTGCCATAATCTTTCCGGTTTAATGTTTTATGCTACAAAATTAGATGAAATTCTTGAGATTTCAAAGTGCGTGCAATGAAAAAATGTTTTTTTGCATTGCTCGTGCTTCTGCTTTGCATATCCTGCAAGTCCGGAGCGTCACACTCTGTCATGTCGATGGGCGCGGTGTCCGTCATTGCGAGGAACGAAGCAATCCGGCGCCCTGTATGGTCTGGATTGCTTCGTTCCTCGCAATGACGGTTACTGCCGCGTCGCAATGACGGTTACTGCCACAATGACGGTTACTGCCGCGTCGCTTTGACGGTTACTGCTACAATGAACGGATTCTATTTCTTTTTTAACACGACATAATGTGATATATTTCCGACTTGCATCTTTATTCTTGCACTCTGGAAAGCTGCCGTTGTCGTTACAACAATCGGGACACTTGTGGCAGTAAGTTGAGACGCGAAATAAGGATCCGTAAAATAAGGAGTAGGAGGAGGGGAAACCAGTGTGATTGAACTTGGGTTGTCCGGAACAACGTCGGTAAATGTAATTGTATTGGGGGTGTTTTCCCATAAGCCTAAGGCGGACATTTCAGCCGGTAACTGATAGCGAGCGGTGCAAACGGTAACAGCTGTTGCCGGAGCTGCAACGTAGGCGGTATCAACGCTTGATACGACGGCATACTGTCCGTTGGACGTTATATGGCGTGCTCCGTCTCTGATTTCGATTGTATATTCAATGTTGCTGCCCGGATTATTTAAAGCTTGGTATAAATCACCATAACCTTCACTGTTAACCCTGTGTATCGTAAAAATATAATGATGATTGCGTTTTGTATCGATGAATTTCCTTGTGACGGGATCGTAAAAATCCAGACGATACCAGCCGGCTACGTTATTTTGGAGGAGAATACATTGCCGGTGTCTGGCAAAAACATTTTCGGGAACACTTGGATCGCCCGATATTCCAGTAGTAGTGCTTGATGGATATTCTTGTATGTAGAGCGACCTGAACTGTAATAAATCCGGATCGTAGTTTTGCAGCAAAGGTAAAAAAGTAGACATACCATTACCACCCCCACCACCGGGAGCAATGATTGGAATACCCTGTAACGGCAGTCGCGGCTGTATATATCCGCCATTACCAAGGTAATTCATACCCCATATTACATTTTCAGCATTGAAAGTTCCGGTGACGTCGCTGTAATTTTCGCCCAACTGTACCTGTATTTTGGCTACCGCACGAGTCATTTCGCAGGAGTAACCGCCCGGCCAGCTTGCTATTTCACCGTACATCGGAAGAACAGCATACCAAATACCATAATATCCCATATATAATGGAAAGTACGTGTTTATGTTTGAATATTGGATACTGGAACGGTTGGGATGCGGAAATGTCATTGCATCGGAGTTGGCAATAAGAACTATCCTGTGGCCGTTTTCCGGTTTGAAGGGCAGTTGAGGCAGCAATTGCGTGGCGGCGCCGTTTCCCAGTATCTGGTCGCCGGTAATAAGCGTGTCATTCACTAAAGCTTCGCCGTTAAACTCCAGCACCCAGAGATAGTTTATCTTACATTCTTCTTCGTCGGCAGTACTGTATGTCATAACCGTGGCGTCGGCCAGTTCGAGCGTTATCCGGCCTTCGTCGCTGTCCGTTTCGGGGTCGGTAATGTTTGTTTCGTTGTTGCAGGACATTAAGCACAGGGCGCCTGCCATTAAAAAGGATATTTTTTTCATTGCTATATAATTAATGTATTTGTGTTTTTTGAAACAGTGGGGCATGTCATGCCGTTCGTGCAATATTGAAGGTGACAATCTTCTGACCCCTGTATCCGCCCTTGCCGTGGATAATCATCTCGGCTGTGCCGACTTTGACGTTG
>JAITPH010000008.1 GCA_031289515.1 Tannerella sp. | reverse complement strand
CTACGCTTGCCGTCATTGGTAGCGGTATCCGTCATTGGTAGTAGTAACCGTCATTGCGAGGAACGAAGCAATCCAGCGCCCTGTATATCTCTGGATTGCTTCGTTCCTCGCAATGACGGCTACTGCCTCAATGACGGTTACTGCCTCAATGACGGTTACCTGAGGTGATAATTGTCAATTGTCCATTATCGAAGTAACTTTCAACTTTCAACTCCCGATTTGAATGCTTTCAAGTCCTCCGGAAGGAAGTCTGTTATGTATTTATTTATTTTGTCGATTTCCGATTCGCCGTAGCGGATGTATACTTCGGTCGAATTGCGGAACGATTCTTCTACTTCCGTGTCTTGCAGCAACAAATAGCCCATGATGCAGTGAGCAGCCGATTCGACGAGACGGCGCGCCATGAAATCAAGATACTCGCCATCTTTCTTTTCTATGACGAAGTCGACAAGTTTTTCGTAAGTATCTGCCATCGACACAAGTTTGGCTTTGAGACCGGCAGACTCCGGCTTGTATTCGGCGCTCTCGTATTCGCGAATTTGCGAAAGATACAAACCGGTCGTCACATATCTGATAGCCGCTACTACCTGCAACTGCGTCGTTCCTTCGTAGATATTCGTGATTCGCACGTCGCGGTAGAGGCGTTCGCATTTATAGTCCTTCATAAATCCGGAGCCGCCGTGAATCTGAATAGCATCGTAGGCGTTCTGGTTTGCAAATTCCGTGCCTATGCCCTTGCCAATCGGAGTATAGGCGTCGGCAAGTTTGGCGTATTTCTTCTGTTCGAGCCGTTCTTCGGGCGTCAGTTTGCGTTCGCGGCTGATGTCGTCAAGCGATTTGTATATATCGACGAATCGTGCCGTAGTATACAAAAGCGAACGCGAAGCGTCGGTACGCGCCCGCATCATGGCAACCATCTCGTAAACGGCGGGAAACTGTATGATGCGTTTGCCGAACTGCATCCTCTCGCAGGCAAACTTGTAGCCTTCGCGGTAAGCGGCTTCGCAAATGCCGACGCCCTGAGTCATTATGCCCAGACGCGCGCCGTTCATAAGCGACATCACATATTTGATAAGACCGAGACGGCGCTCGCCGCACAGTTCGGCTTTGGCATTGCGGTAAACAAGTTCGCATGTCGGCGAGCCTTTTATGCCCATCTTGTTTTCGATGCGTCTGACGTCTACTCCGCCGTCCCGCTTGTCGTAAATAAACATCGACAGTCCGCGCGCATCCTTGGTGCCTTCTTCGGAGCGGGCAAGCACGAGGTGAATATCCGAATCGCCGTTTGTGATGAAACGTTTCACGCCGTTCAGACGCCAGCATCCGTTAGCCTCGTCGTAAGTCGCTTTCAGCATGACGGACTGCAAATCGCTGCCGGCATCCGGCTCGGTCAGGTCCATCGACATCGTTTCGCCTGCGCAGACACGCGGAATATAGCGCCGATGCTGTTCTTCGTTGCCAAATTCATAAAGCGTCACGGCGCAGTCCTGCAGTCCCCAGAGGTTTTCGAAGCCTGCATCGGCGCGTGAAACAATATCGGCAGCCATTATATAAGGTATGATAGGGAAGTTGAGACCGCCGAAACGACGCGGCATCGCCATGCCCATAAGTCCCGCCTTGCGCACTGCGTCGAGGTCTGCCGACGTTCCTGCGGCGTAAGTGACGCGATTGTTCGACAGCGTCGCGCCGTCGTGGTCAACTCCTTCCGCGTTGGGATCGATAATGTCGCCGGTAATCTCGCCGATGATTTCGAGCGTTTTCTCGTAACTGTCCATAGCATCCTCAAAATCGACCGGAGCATAATCGTATTCGTCTTTGTCCCTGAAGCCGCGTTCTTTAAGTTCAACTATGCGCCTCATCATGGGATGATGCAAGTGATGTTTCAGCGACGGTGTATCTGTAAAAAAATTTGCCATTGTTTTTTATTTACTGTTTTTCTTGTAATATTTAATCATCTTGGGAACGACGTCTTCGATAGTTCCCGTAATCACGTAGTCTGCGATAGCATTTATCGGAGCATTGGGATCGCTGTTGATGGAAATGATGATAGAGCTTTCCTGCATGCCTGCAATATGCTGTATCTGTCCGGAAATTCCGCAAGCGATGTAGAGTTTCGGTCTGACGGTAACGCCTGTCTGTCCTATCTGGCGGTCGTGGTCGCAGAATCCGGCATCGACGGCGGCTCTCGAAGCTCCAACTTCGGCGTTAATCGTTTTTGCGAGGTCGAACAGCAGTTTGAAGTTTTCCCTTGAGCCTACTCCATATCCTCCCGAAACGATTATGGGAGCGCCTTTCACGTTGTTTTTCGCTTTCGCGATATTGCGCTCTATGACTTTTACGACGAAATCCGTATCGGCGGCGTATTTCGTAACATCGTGTCTGATGATTTCGCCCTTGTAGTCCGCATCAAGGATTTCCTTTTTCATAACGCCTTCGCGGACGGTTGCCATTTGAGGGCGATGTTCGGGATTGATAATCGTGGCGATGATGTTGCCACCGAACGCCGGACGTATCTGATAGAGCAGGTTTTCATACGTTATGCCTGCTTTCTTGTCCTCGTGCGAGCCTGTTTCGAGAGACGTGCAGTCGGCTGTAAGTCCGCTTTTCAGTGCGGACGACACGCGCGGACCGAGGTCGCGACCGATAACCGTTGCGCCCATCAGACATATCTGCGGCTTTTCTTCCTTGAAGAGATTGACCAGAATCGAGGTATGGGGAAGCGAAGTATACGGATACAGCCTGTCGTCGTCGAAGACGTGCAGTTTATCCGTGCCGTAGGGCAATATCTGTTTCTCTACGCCGTCGAGTTTGCTTCCTGCAACGACGGCTTCCACCCGGCAGCCGAGTTTGTTTGCCAGAGAGCGCCCTTTCGTGAGCAGTTCAAGGCTTACGTCGGCAATCGTGCCGTCTTCTATTTCGCAATATACAAATAAATTGTTCATTCGGTTTTAAATTTGTAATGTTTATTATGGAGTTTCAGCCTATTGTATGACTTGATAACAGTTCAACCATCAACTCTTCGACGT
>JAITPH010000273.1 GCA_031289515.1 Tannerella sp. | reverse complement strand
AATACGCTTTCCTGACCCATCATCACCCCGACCATGCGGGAGGCTTTGCATACTTTTACAAAAACGGGGCGACGGTCGTTACTACAACACTCAGCCGCGAATATCAGGAAGAATTGCTTACCGGCAAACATTCCCTGCGCAACGACAGCATATATTACGGTAATGACGGCAACTTTACGGTCGTTCCGCCGGAAGGGGAACAGTTGTTTGCGACAGCTTCGGCCTGGATGCAGGCGTTTGAAATGGGCGAAAACAGTCATACGAAAGAATTTTTGCTTTACTATTTCCCCGATTTCAAGATATTAATTGTCGGAGATTTGTTTTATGTCGGCAACAGCGGCGTCAAAGCAAGCGTCAGGGCAAATGAATTATATGCGTTTATCGAGAAGAAAGGGCTGAAAGTCGAGAAACTGTATTCAACATGGCAACCGTCCGGTAAAGCATACGCCACTTTAGACGAATTGAAAGAATCTGCGCGGCTTTATCGCGAACGGTAATATTCTATTTATTCGGCATTGTTTTACGCCGGTCTTTTATCTTCCCGTGATGATTTTGGCGTATTCTTCGATATTCTCACGGAAATATTGACAGTGTTTGTAGCCTTCTTTTACTGTCAGGCGGTAGCCGTCGGGATATTTCTTTTGGAATTTGCGAAAATAAGAATAGCTTCCGTCACGACTGCCGTATACGAAAATAATGTCTTCTCCGCTCATATCCAGATGCGGCGGCGCTTTACCCGAAAAACCCTGATCTATTGAATTGGATATATCCGCTTTTTCCGCGAACATTGCAAATTCCTTTATCTCCGGAGCGTTGCCTCCAAACATTTTGTCGATGCAATTCCGTTTCGCCGGGTGTTTCCTCGTTTGCCTGAATATGTATCCGAGCGCTATCTTCATTATGCTTCTTTTGATGGGATTGAAACCGGCAAAGGGCAATCCGTCGAGGACATATCTCCGGACGTTGAGTCTTTTCCTTTGCAAGATTTCCAGCGCGGTCATTGCGCCTAAAGACAGGCCCATGACAAAATCCAGATCGCATAAGCCGTTATATTCAAGATATGCGATGATTTTATCCGCCTGATCGCCGATGGTGGTATAAACCGTTTTGTCTTCCCGGTGATGACCGTCGAAGGTGGGGAAAACGATGCAGTAGTCGCTTCCGAAGGTGTTTCCGACCAGCGTCATCATCGCTTTGCCGTTGAGCGCCATGCCGTGAAGCATAAGACCTTTTTTTGTTGCGGCAGGATTGCCCGATACATTGAATTTCATAATTGTCTGTTTTTATTGTTCCCTACATGGAACGGTGCAAAGGTACGTCCGTCCGCCGTCCGTCCGTTTACGCCAAACGGAGGATTGTTTTAATCCGGGGGAATGTTTTTTTGAAAACGTTCTGCGTCATAATAAATATTACATATATATCTATAAAAATAATCGCTCAAAATTTGTTTTGTAACAAAAGAGTTTGTACTTTTGCGACCGAGTTCATTTCTCATTCGAGAAAAGGAAATCGGTAAACGCATGACCGGGAAGTCGTGCGTTTACTGTTTTTTCAGACCACATCCGTCAACCTCTTTCCATACTTTTTCATCATCTTGTCTCTCGCTTTATCCTTGCCTTCCAAATAGTATGCCGTGAATAAATAGTATTCGTTTTTCCTGCGCATCGGCTCCAATACAATAACATACTTCTCATTCATATCGTAAATATATGTTCTTGTTCCATTCGGCTCTGCAACCGAGAACACAAACATGTTATCCTTTTTATTTTCCTCAATATGATACTTAACCCAGTGTAGCCTGACAGAACGTGCCATGTCAAATTCGCGTTTGTTGGCGCTGCCGGCAATCACTGTGGTTAAGTGCGCAAATAGCCGCTCCATCGAATCCTGACCGTCAGCGGGCGTTGGATTTATTTGTTTCGTCCGGAATGAAAAACAGGGATTGTCCGTTATATCCCGATCAAACACGCCCGCCAGTGACTTTCTTCGTTGAGATTCGTTCATCGCGGCAATGTCCAGCAACTCGTTATATTTTTTCAGCAAATTCAGCGGCATATTATTTCAATTCGATAAAAAAAAGGTTTAACTTTTCGGAATAATTTGTGCGGTCGAGGTCGCAACCCGATTTCTTGATAATCCGTTCCGTCAGTTGCACTTTTGCCTGATTTTTCTTTTCCGCATTGTTTTTGCAGTAGGATATGGCGCCAACCAGAAAATCGGCATATTGCATAAAAATGCTTTCGTGCGAACGAATATTCTGTACGTTACGGAAAACGCCGTATTTTATATTCAGAATTTCTCTCAACCGGCGAACTTTGCCGGCGCTCAAAGTATCCTTTATGTCGAGATAAACATTATAGGCATAACGGCTGTCAATCTTGTGATTTAGCAGTTGATAATACATCTTGTAGTAAAAATCGTCGTATGCCTGCCCGGAAGCCGGGTTGCCGATTTTTGCCTTTTCCACGCCAACGGCACGAAATTTCAAGTCGGTTGCAAAAAAGTAATCAATCAGTTCGGAATAGAAATGCAACTTCGACTGCGATACTTTCGACCATTTTATTTCGGCATAAAAATGATGCTTCCTTTTCAGTTCGTTTATCTGGTCCGTATGCAGTCGCACCTGATTGTATGCCGAACTTATCGACCCCAGAAACATATAGGATTTGTGGTCGTTCTCTATATGACAACTTTCGTCGCAATAGATATTGAATGTTTTATTTTGAATTGATTTCATTTCGCTTTAACGTGAATTTGAATTGGATATCGCCTGCATCAACGCCTGAAATACCAAACAGGTTCGGCTGACGGAAAGAACGGCGAAAGGCCGCAATGACGGAACAGGATACGTCATTGCGGGGAACGAAGCAATCCGGCGCCCTGTATACCTCTGGATTGCTTCGTTCCTCGCAATGACGTCCGTCAATCTCAATTGTCAATTATTGAAACCGGATTGCTTCGTTTCTCGCAATGACGGCAAGCAATGACGGCAAGCGCAGACGGCAAGCGCAGCGCTCGACATGACGGAGCGCCGTTACAGGTCGATGGCGTAGCCTAACATGAACGTTCCGGAGCCGGTGCGGTTCGAGCCGTTGGCTTTGTCTTTCTGCAATTCCACGAAGCCGTAGTTTCCGCCTACCTCGAAGAATATCTTGTGACGGTCGAATCGGTACGACAGGCCTATGTTGCCCTGAATGCCTGCGTTTACGGTGTTCAAATCGTTCTTGATGTCTGTTTTTCCGCTGAAGTCAACGCCGTATTGCATCATGCCTGCCAATTCCGGTACTGTCCCCGATATTGCCATTTGCGCGATTGGCGGAATAGCATCCCATACGGTTTGCTCCCGTTTGGCGTCTGCGTATATTTTGACATTTCCCTGTGTCTCCTGACTGGCGGACAACAGAAACGACATAAACGGCCCGGCGCCGACGTACAGCCGCCACGATTCGTTCAGGTTTGTCCCCGCCACGAGCGACAGGGGTATCATCAGATAATCGAATTTGGCGGTGTTTTTTACGTCTGCATAGAATATTGCTGGGATATATTCGTCCAGCACGGATGTCAGCTGGGGCGGCAATTCGTAGCCCAAGGCAGATCCCAAGGCAGACATCATTGTTCCCGTCCTCATTGCCTGAACGCCGTCGCGCTTGCCGCCCTGGCCGGAATATTCCAGTCCCAGTCGCAGCGAGAATGTTTGATCCAGACCGTATTCGGCAAACAGTCCGCCTGC
>JAITPH010000027.1 GCA_031289515.1 Tannerella sp. | reverse complement strand
CAAGCCCTTCCGCCCGACAGCCGATGTGATCGAAAGCGGTTTGTATGTCAAGAATATTGAAAACAGCGAGTTGACTTATGAAAAAAAATACGAATTTAGCACAGGCGCCAATATTGGTTTCCTTAATAATCGTATTAATTTGGCAGTTGACTGGTACGTCCGCGACAACTACGATCTGATCGGTATCATTAATACGCAGGGTGTTGGTGGCGGCCAGAACGACGGAATCTATAAAATGGCGAATATCGCTACCATGAGGTCAACCGGTATAGAGTTTTCACTCTCAACGAAAAATATCCGGGAACAAAATTTTGGTTGGAATACCGATATTGTCTTTTCTCACAATAAAACGGAAATAACCCAATTGGAAGCAAATACCCGTATCATCGATCTGGTGTCGCTCAACGGATTTGCCATGGAAGGCTACCCCACCAGAAGTTTGTTCTCGTTCCGTTTTAACGGACTGGACGGGAAGGGTTTCCCAACAATAGTAGATGTCGACGGAAACAATATCTCCCCTGATGAGATTGATTTTCAGAAGACTGACAACGTGCTGGACATCGTGAAATATGAAGGCTCTGCCGAGCCGACCGTTAACGGAGGTATGGGAAATATCTTCACGTACAGGAATCTGCGCCTGAACGTTTTTATCACTTATGCTTTCGGGAACAAGATTCGCCTTGACCCTGTGTTCAAAACACGCTATACGGACTTGACTTCCATGCCCAAAGAATTTGCCAACCGGTGGACATTGCCCGGCGATGAGGCCATCACTAACATCCCTGTCATTCTGAGTAAAAGGGAAGAAGCCGAAAGCAGTTATTACAGTTATTTGTACAATGCTTTCAACTATTCGGACGCGCGTATTGCCGACGGCGGTTTTGTCCGTATGAAGGAAATATCGCTGTCATACGATTTTCCGAAACAATGGCTTGGGGGCGTCTGTGAAAATGCTTCGTTGAAATTGCAGGCAACCAATTTGTTCCTGATTTACGCAGACTCCAAACTCAACGGACAGGATCCCGAGTTCTTCCGTTCCGGCGGCGTTTCGGCGCCTGTACCCAAACAGTTTACCTTGACAGCAAGAATAGGATTTTAATTTGATAAAAATATGAATATGAAAAATTTAAAAATAGTATCGCTCATTGCATTTATCGGATTGTTCGCGATTTCGTGCAATGACTTTCTGGACGAAATGCCTGACAACAGAACGGAAATTGGCTCCAAGGAGCAGGTTAGGCAATTGCTGGTATCGGCCTATCCCAACACTTGTTATTATGCGATGACCGAATTTTCGTCGGACAACGCCGACGAAAGTTCCGGTGTGGGGTGGGATGCTGAACCCATTCAGGAACAAATATATAAATGGGGCGACATCACCGATATTGAATATGACAGTCCGCATTGGGTGTGGCAGTCGTTCTATCGCGCTGTGGCAGCAGCCAATGCCGCACTGGAAGCCATCGAAAAATTAGACGACCCGAAAACTGCCGACGCACAAAAAGCCGAAGCTTTGTTGTGTCGCGCCTACAGCGAGTTTGTACTGGTCAATCTGTTTTCAAAACCCTACGGCATTACAAGCGAACAGGACATGGGCGTACCTTATCCTTTGGTTCCGGAAACAACCGTCAGACCTCAGTATGACAGGCTTACGGTAGCCAGAGTGTATGAATTGATAGAAAGGGATGTGGAAGAAGCGTTGCCTTTGGTGGACGACACGTCGTACCCCACCGCGCTCAAGTACCATTTCACGCACGATGCCGCCTATGCTTTTGCTGCCCGCTTCAACCTGTATTATCGCAAATACAACAAGGTAATCACCTACGCAGGGGAAGTATTGGGGAACGATCCCGTCTCCCGCCTTCGCGACTGGGCAGCAGGCGGAAGATTGTCGAACAACGGCAATCTCAGACCCGATTGGTTTATCAGCCCTGAAAATCAGGCGACACTGTTGCTCACCAGTGCAAATACAAATTGGGGCGCGATGCATGGACCTTATCTGTATTGTACCAGGTATGGACACAACCGTAACCTGAATGTAACCGAAACAATGGAATCGCCTACACCGTGGGGAGAAATGGTTAGAATTACCAGATACAGTACATTCTGGAATGAAGCGGTAAACCGTATTATTGTGCGCAAAATGGGCTATTATTTTGAATACAGCGACCCTGTGGCAGGTATCGGCGAGCCTTATTCGATGCTGCCCGCATTCACTACGGACGAAACGCTTTTGTGTCGCGCCGAGGCTTATATCCTCACACAGGAATACGATAAAGCGGTAGCCGACATGAATATGTTTATGCAGGCTTTTACGACCGGAGCGCCTGTCACCCGGCAAACCATTGTCGATTTCTACGAGAACACTGCATATTACACCTCAGAAGAGCCTACCGTGAAAAAGAAGTTGAATCCCGACTTCTCCATTGCCGAAGGAAGTGAAGAAGAAAACCTCATCCACGGCGTACTGCATCTCCGCCGGATGCTTACCATACACGAAGGCTTGCGCTGGTTCGACATTCGCCGTTACGGCATAGAGATTACCCGTCGAATTGTGAACAACAACAAGTTTACCCAAACAGACGTGTTGCGCAAGGATGATAATCGACGGACATTTCAGTTACCGGCAGCAGTTATTGCCGCCGGGTTGCCGAAAAATCCAAGATAAAAATAATGATCACTAAAAAAACAATAAAGGATAGATATGAAAAAGA
>JAITPH010000114.1 GCA_031289515.1 Tannerella sp. | reverse complement strand
CGATTGATAAAGACGGTAGGCAGTTTGCCGCCAAGAATCGACAGCACGGTAACGATGGCATAGAGAGTGAAAATCAACGCCATACCCAAGCCTTCGGAGGTCTTGATACCGAACTGGGTGCTAAGATAGGAAGGCGTCCAGAAAAGAAAAAACCACCATACGCCGTCGGTCATAAACTTGCCTATTGCGAAAGCCCATGTCTGCTTGTGTTTCAAGCACTCTACGAAAGGCACTTTGGCGTCTCCGGTTGCCTGCTTGGCAGCTTCGGCCATCTTTTCGTGCTTGTCCTGCTCGATATATTCAAGTTCGGCAGCATTAACTCGCTTGTTGTGATTCGGTTTGTTGTAGAGAAAAACCCAGAAAGCCATCCAGATAAAGCCCAGCAATCCGATAATGATGAAAGCCATCTCCCATCCAAAGTATTTGGCTAAAGGCGGGATGCTTAGCGGTGCAAACAATGCTCCTATTGAAGCGCCCGAGTTGAAGATGGAGGTCGAATAGGCGCGGTCTTTCTTGGGGAAATATTCAGCCGTAGCCTTGATAGCTGCGGGGAAGTTGCCCGCCTCGCCAAGCGCCAGCACGCAGCGAGCGACAAGGAAGCAGTACATGCTGACGGTGGCTATAAGCACTGCTGCATCGCCTGCCGCCGAGGTCAGTTCGGCTGCGTTGTGGAGGCCTACATAGCTCTCGGTAACGAGGCCGCAGACGGCATGAAGGCAGGCTCCGACGCTCCATACGCCTATCGACCAGAGGAAGCCTTTCTTAGTGCCCATCCATTCGATGAAGCCGCCTGCAAAGAGCATACATACGGCATAGAAAATCGAGAATACCGAAGTGATTGTACCGTAATGGCTTTCATTCCAGTGAAATTCGGGTTTGATAAATTCGTCCCACGTAAGCGAAAGTACTTGACGGTCGAGATAGTTGATTGTTGTTGCAAAAAACAGCATGGCGCATATCGTCCAGCGATAACTGGTCATCTTTCCCTGTGTTTGTGTTAATTTGTTCATGTTACTTATTTAATTTTGTTATTATATGCATTATCTTGATACTCTTCCCGATCCGTCGCCTTTCATCAGATTTTCGACTTCGGCTACCGTCACGAGGTTGTAATCGCCGTATATCGTGTGTTTCAGACATGATGCTGCAACGGCGAAGTCGAGCGCTTTCCGGTCGTCTGTCGGATATGTGAGAAGTCCGTAAATCAGGCCGCCCATGAACGAATCGCCTCCTCCAACGCGGTCTACTATATGCGTTATGTCGTAACGCTTTGACTGTTTAAGTGTTCCGTCGGAATAAAGGACGCCTCCCCATGTGTTGTGGTTTGCATTAATCGCTCCCCGCAGGGTGACTGCCATCTTTTTGCAACGCGGAAATTTTGCCGTCATTTGTGTGCAAACGGATTCAAATTCGAGGGCGTTCACCTCGCCGCCGGTGTCGGCAGCGTCGAAGCCTTCGGGCTTGATGCCGAAAACCTTTTCACAATCTTCTTCGTTGCCCAATATCACATCGCAGCCTTCGACGAGCGACGGCATTATTTCGGATGCCGTTTTGCCGTATTTCCACAGGTTTTTGCGATAGTTGAGGTCGCACGAGACGGTTATTCCCATTGCATTTGCCGCTTTAACGGCTTCGAGACAGGCGTCGGCAGCGCTTTGTGACAGCGCCGGGGTTATGCCAGTCCAATGAAACCATCCGGCGTCCTTGAAAATCTCTTTCCAGTCTATCATGCCTTTTTCGACGGTAGCGATAGACGAGTTGGCGCGGTCGTATACTACTTTCGAGGCTCGCGCCACGGCGCCTGTTTCCAGAAAGTAGATGCCTATGCGGTCGCCGCCGCGAATGATGTTTTTCACGCCAACGTTATGCGCGCGCAAATCCATTATACATGCTTCTGCAATGTCGTTCGCGGGCAGGCGCGTTACGAACTCGGTATCCAAGCCATAGTTGGCAAGCGATACGGCTACGTTGGCTTCGCCGCCGCCGAAAGTGGCGCTCAGCTCTTTTGCCTGCGAGAAACGGAGATAACCGGGCGTCGCTAAACGCAACATGATCTCTCCAAATGTTACAACTTTCTTCATTTATACGCTGTCTTTTTTTGTTTTTTTACGGACTGTATTCCCCCAGCCGACGGCAAAGATAATCCTTTTTTTTATTTTCGCTTACATAATGGCTTGAAAATATTTTTTTTGCCGTTATTCGTCATGTCGAGTTTTTATAAAGCAAGTTTTAAACGGATTGGAAATGACGTTCCGACACCTTTGCAATGACGCAAGCGGCGATGGTGACGTCAAAATCCATGTTTGCAATTCATCTTGCTGTCCCCGGAGGGCGTTGCGCTGTCCTCGGCGCGGGTCGCGTTGTCCTCAGCGCGCGTCGCGTTGTCCTCGGCGCGGGTCGCGTTGTCCTCAGCGCGAGCCGCGTTGTCCTCAGCGCGGGTCGCGTTGTCCTCAACAAACGGCGTGTTGTGCCCTGTGAACAAGTTTGTCATTCCGTTATTTTATTTTCTATAAATGTAACAGTTTCTTTTTAATCTGCAAAAAAAAATATTCCGGTTTTCCCCAAAACCTTTATGTTTGCGATAAATTATTACTGTTTCAAGCACCGTTTTATTCGATTTTTTTCAGGATTGCTTCGCAAGCCCGTAAAAAGGCGCTCAAAAAGGCATGCCGTCATTGCTGCCGCCAAAGGGGTCGTTTTGACGCCGGTTGGCGAAATCGTCGTTATTACCGACGGCTTGCGACGAAAAATCTCTACCGCCGTCCGTTCTGATTTCTTTTGAAGTATACTCGTGGTCTCCGACATAATCGTTGATGTTTTCAAATCTCACAAATTCTTTCCTGAAACTCAGCCATAAATCGCCTATCGCTCCGTTACGGTGTTTTGCGACTATTATTTCGGCTAATCCGGTTAAATCCTTTCCCTCGCTATCATGCGTCACGCCGTAACGTTCGGGTCGATGTATGAAGCAGACCATATCGGCGTCCTGCTCGATAGCGCCCGATTCGCGGAGATCCGACAGTTGAGGACGCTTGCCTTCTCCGGTTCTCGTTTCTACAAGGCGATTCAACTGTGAAAGCGCTATTATAGGCAAGTTCAGTTCTTTTGCCAGTCCCTTCAAAGAACGCGAAATTATACTTACTTCCTGCTCGCGGCTTCCGTACTGCATACCGCTTGCGTTCATCAATTGCAGGTAGTCTATGATTATACATTTCACGCCATGCTCTCTGACCAAACGGCGGGCTTTTGTGCGTAACTCGAAAATCGACAGACTTGGCGTATCGTCCACATATATAGGCGCGTAAAATAAATCCTTCACTTTTATGTCTAACTGCTCCCATTCGTGTTGCGCAAGTTTGCCGCTTTTAAGTTTTTCGCCTTCGAGTTCGCATACATTCGAAATAAGACGGTTTACTAACTGTACATTGCTCATCTCTAAAGAGAAAATCGCTACCGGCGTTTTGTGGTTTATAGCCATATTTTTCGCCATCGACAGCACGAAAGCCGTTTTTCCCATTGACGGACGCGCTGCAATGATTATAAGGTCGGAATTTTGCCAGCCCGACGTAATCCTGTCTAATAGCGTAAAACCGCTGCTCACACCGCTTAATCCGTCTTTTCGCGCAGCTGCATTGTTTATGGCGGCTATAGCTTCATTGATAACGGGGTCGATCTGGATAGCGTCTTTCTTGATGTTTTTTTGAGATATGTCGAAGAGTTTGCCTTCGGCCTCCTGCATCAATTCCTCGACGTCTTTCGTGTCGTCGAAAGCTTTCTCCTGTATGGCTCCGGTGAACATTATCAGTTCGCGTGCAATATACTTCTGAGCTATTATCTTTGAGTGAAATTCGAGATGCGCCGAACTTACGACATTGTCCGTAAGTCCCGCCAAGTAAGTCAAACCGCCTGCGGCGGCAAGATCGCCGTTCTTTTTCAACTGCTCGCCTACGGTAAGCAGGTCGATAGGTCTGTTTTCCGAAGACAGGTTTACGATAGCCTTGTAAATCAGTCCGTGCTTCTTGTCGTAAAAAAAGTCTTGTCGCAAATCGGAGCTTACGGTCGAAAAAGCTTCTTTTTCAAGCATGAGCGCTCCTAACACCGCTCGCTCCAACTCCAACGACTGAGGTTGAACTTTTCCCGGATCGGGTATTATAACTCTTTCAATACTCTTGTTCTTAAATTCTTTTGCCATGATAATTATTTTCGCACAAAAGTAGACAAATCAAACAGGAAGTCGGAATTTCGACCCCGAAAGTTATGAGTAGTTTATAAACAGTCTCGCTATTTCTCCACAAATTCGGCGAGTTCGCACGTTTCTTCTTTTCCTATGGAATGTATGATTTTGAAAGACTCAGGGTATTTTAACTCAATAAAATACAGATATTTATGGATAGTGTTTATATATGCTCCACTGTTTTCATAAGTGTACACTCTTATCTTGGGCAGCAAAAAATATTTGGCATTGCTCTCCTTGATACCATTGAGCAGCATGTCGGGATTTAGAATATCAAATGAAACTCTG
>JAITPH010000080.1 GCA_031289515.1 Tannerella sp. | reverse complement strand
GTTGCGAAGACGGTTTCGGAGTCAAAATCGAAATACGCCTGTTCCATCATGAAAAACGCATCGAGTTGCATTATGCCGTCAAGAAACAGCCTCTTACAGACCCTGACGGTATCTATGTTGCTTTTCCATTCAAACTTGATAAAGCAAAACTTTATTTCGATGTGCAGGGAGGCGTTGTCAGTTCGGGCGAAAACCAGATTGAAGGCACTGCATCGGATTGGAATACCGTTCAAAACTTTGTGACGGCACGCAACGATAAAGCACAGTTTATTGTCGGCAGTAACCTGATTCCACTGTTTCAGATGGGTGGAATAGGCACTGGAACATACCGCAAGAAGAAAACCTACGAATACCCGCATGTATATTCATGGGTGACAAACAATTACTGGACAACGAACTTCAGAGCAAGTCAGGAAGGCGAGCTTCGCTGGTCGTATTATCTGACCTCGACCGACGACGTCTCAAACAGTTTTGCTTCGCGATTCGGGTGGAGTTCGCGCGTCCCGATATATGCGCGTGTTTTGCCTTCGGGCAAGCCAAACAATCAATCTGTCGATTTCTCGGCATTCAAGTTCAATCGTGACAATTTCCTTATGACATCGGCAACGCCTTCTGTTGATGAGGGATATGTGCTTATCAACGTCAGAGAGCTTGACGGAAAACAAACGTCATTCCAAATATTGGATAACAAAGGCAATCCGTCGGAATTTAGCATAGTAAATCTGATAGAAGAACCGATTGAGCAAGGGCTGAAAAGCGTCGAATTTAAGCCATATTCAAATAAATTTATTAAATTCAAAAGATAACTATATTTGGTTTATTCACTTTAATAACATATCTTTGCGATGATTTTGCCGGCAAGTTCTAAACGGCGCTTCGGCTTGTCTGTAAAATCGGAAGAAGAAAAGTAAAAAGTTAGAAGCGCCTGCAATTTAATAAAATTATTTACGTATGAAAAGATTATTGTTTTTCATGGCAGTATTGTCTCTGCCGACAACATTGTTTGCTCAGGACTGGAAGCCGCAATCTACCGAATGGTACAACCCTGTTCCCCCGAAAATCGTTCCGGGCGAAAAGCCGGGACAGGCGCCTTCCGATGCTATTATCCTTTTTGATGGAACGGATTTATCCAAGTGGGCTTCCGAAAAAGGGGGAGATGCCCCCTGGAAAGTGCAAAACGGAGAGTTCGCGATAGCGCCCGGCACCGGAAGTATCGTCACGAAGGAGTATTTCGGCGATTGTCAGTTACACGTGGAATTTAAATCCCCTGCGCCCGAAAACCATCGAGGTCAAAACAGGGGTAACAGCGGTATCTTCTTACAAAGCATCTACGAGGTACAGGTGCTGGATGCCGACAATAACACCACGTATGTTAACGGAATGGTAGGCAGCATTTACAAGCAACAGGCTCCTCTTGCAGACGCTTACACGAAGAACGGAGAATGGCAGGTTTACGACATTTACTGGAAAGCGCCCCGCTTCGGAACTTCCGGAAAGCTGGAAGCGCCGGCCATGATAACGGTTGTCCTGAACGGCATCTTAGTCCAGAACAATTACATTCTGAACGGAGACACGCCCTACACAGGTTTGCCGGCATATAAAGCGCACGGAAGATTGCCGATCATGTTGCAAGACCACGGAACAAAGGTCGCTTTTCGCAACATTTGGATAAGAAACCTGTAATACTCGAACGCCATTCCGTCATGTCGACCGGAGCGTAGCGTAGTGGAGACATCTGTTTGTCGAATAGCAGATGTCTCCGCTACGCTCCTTCGTCGCTTCGGTCGACATAACGGAACAGGATAGAATGACGGGAGGTCGTCATGTCGACCGGAGAGCAGCGAAGTGGATGTACAACAGTCAATTGTACTTATAGGCGAGGTGGTGGATGATTTATGAAGTCAAAAATTGAAAGTAGAAAGGAATATGCCGGACGGAGACGGTTTGCCGCGGTGACTAAGCAGAGAAGCAACAGGACAAAATGAATAGGTATCTGAAGAAGACAGTAGACGTATTGACGGACATCGTATTTTTGGGCGTCATCATAGTCGGAAAGGCAGCTTTCGTCTGGAGGAAGTCCGCAGACCGGCAAGATTTCTAAAAAAAAAATCGAATGAAACGGCGCTGAAGACGTTTTTTTTCATTCCGTCATGTCTCCACTATGCTTCGCTCCGGTCGATATGACGTGATTGTGCTGCACTCCGGTCGATGGGACGGGGTGGGACGCACTCCGGTCGATGGGACGGGTGTGGCGCTTCGGGCGACACGACATGCTTTCCCGATTATTAATTAATCCTCACTTTCCAGCCGACGCCGTTATTGACGGTAACAACATATATTCCGCCATGCAGCTTTATTTCTGCCGTTCCCGGAGAAATCGACGTGTGTTGTTTTTTTGTTTTGAAAAACAATTTTCTTTTATTTTTTTATTGATACATACTTGTGCTACAACTCTTATTGTACCTGCATTGTTGCGTTTTATTACAGTCGCTGTCGTGCGTGATTTAGTGTTTGGTTAAAACATATTTATTTGTGATACATTTCGGCAAATCGTCTTCGTAATGCGTGACTGTTACAAGCGTCTTGTCCTCAATTTCACAGAATTTTTCGATGATTCCATTAACCAAATTTCGGTTATGCAAATCGAGACCGTGTAATGGCTCGTCGAGAATGAGTAACTCCGGATTTTTAACAAATGCACGCGATAAAAGTACAAGTCGCTGTTCGCCGTCCGATAATTGCAGAAAATTGCGGTCACGCAGCCCCAAAATGCCGAAAACATTCATCCACCATTCGCATACGGCATATTGTTCTGGATGTGGACGAACGTACAGACCGACGCTGTCGAACAACCCGCTTGCTACTATTTCTATCGCCGGTATGTTTTCCGAATAGGCGCGGTGCGTTTCCGGACTGACGTATCCTATGCGCTTTTTTATGTCCCAAATGCTTTCGCCTGTGCCGCGACGCGCGCCAAACAGCGATATATCGCACGAATACGACTGCGGATTGTCGGCGCAGACAAGACTTAAAAGCGTCGATTTGCCGGAACCGTTCTGTCCGAGCAACGCCCATTTCTCTCCCCGCTTCACCGTCCAATTGATGGAGTCGAGTATCGTCCGCTCGCCATATTTTATCGACACATTGCGCATTTCTATTATTGTATCGCCCGCTTTTTCGGAATGGAGAAGATTCGTTGCCAATGACGCCATACTCGCCGCCACTGCAAGCCTGCGAAGCAATCCCGTATTCTCCCGATAATCGCAAAGTCGCGTCTTTTGCCCGCAACGCATATCCCGCACAGGTATGACATGAGTTATAAAATCCGGTATTTCGTCCGTCCTGGAAAGTAAAAGAATAACCTGCACTTCGCCCATTCGGACAAGGCTTTCGAGCAAGTCGCCCAACCGGGTGCGCGTCCCGGCGTCGAGACCGATAAAAGGATTGTCTATTATTATGATTCGCGGGCGCGCGAGCAAGGCTTTTGTCAGTTGAAATTTGCGCATCTCGCCGCTCGAAAGCATTACCGTTTGTTTGTCAAGCATCTCATTGACGCCGAACAACTCAAAAAGTCCGCTTTCGAGGTCATTCCCGCTAATATCGCCCAGCGAATCGCGAACTGACGGCGAAGCGTCTCTATCCTGCGAGTTCCAGCGTTGTTGGAGGTAGTACGTAGCATCGGCAGGTCCGTAGCTGTCTTTAAAAGCGATAAACCGGATGTTTTTATAAACCGGCGCAGGCGAGAATCCGTAAATGACAGATCCTTCGCGCAAGGGATATTTCCCGATAATCATCTGCGCAAGCGTACTTTTCCCGCCTCCGTTAGGACCGACGAAAGCCACATGTTCACCAGCCTCAATCCGCAACGAAACCGCTTCACGAAAGCCTTCTCCGCCAATCCAGCCAACCGCTCGATCTACTATAATCATCTTTTTTCTATAATAAAATTTCCCATTTGGACGTCATATCGGGTATTTGATAATATTGTGATATTGCAGTCCAAGATATAAAAATATTTAAATTGAGTACAAAGATAAAAAAAAATCATATCTTTGCACTCCGAAACGAAAAAAATATTATGGCTTTTTATATACATCTATGGGATTTAACAGAAGAGAATTTATTAAAGCAGGAGGGCTTATGTTAGGAACTGTCGCCGTTCCCTCCATGTTTAGCAGTTGCAATATCGGAAGAACAAGCGCCGATTCCGCGACGATGAATTTCGCGATGGAACATTTTGGAGTTACCGAAAGTCAACTCAAAAAAGTGTTGTCCGCTGCTTTGGAAAAAGGCGGTAGTTATGCCGATTTGTTCTTCGAGCATACTTATTCTAACAGTCTGAGCCTTCAGGACGGCTCGGTAAATCGCGCTTATTCCAATATCGATTTCGGTATGGGAGTACGTGTCGTTGCAGGCGACCAGACAGGTTATGCCTACGTCGAAAACCTTGCTCTCGACGATATGCTCAAAGCGGCGCAGACAGCAGCGCGTATAGCAAACGACGCCGCTGTGAAATCTCCTGTCAATCTGACGGAAATATCCGTAAACAACAGTCTGTATAAAGCAAAAACAGCTTGGGAAGATGTCGCCGTAAACAATAAGATGCCATATCTTCAGAATATTAACGACAAAATGTTTGCCGCCGACAACAGCATCACAAAAGTATCGGCATGGATGAACGACTCGACCTCGCACATCATGTTCTGCAACTCCGAAGGTCTTTATTATTACGATTATCGCCCGATGGCCATCCTCGGAGCGCAATGTATAATGATCCGCGACGGTCGCACGGAAAGCAACGGATCTTCGCGCGCCTTGCGCATGGGAGCTGAATTTCTGACCGACGACATGGTTGATGAAATAGTAAAAGAATCTATCGCAAAAACGTCTATCCTTTTCGATTCAATCAAGCCAAAAGGAGGCGAAATGCCTGTCGTAATGGGCGCGGGCGGCTCCGGCATTTTGCTGCATGAAGCTATCGGTCATGCTTTTGAAGCCGATTTCAATAGAAAAAATATCTCTATCTTCTCCGATAAACTGAATAAAACGGTTTGCGACGCAAGCATCAACATCGTCGACGACGGCACGATTCCGCAAAATCGCGGAGCAGTCAATATCGATGACGAAGGCGTCGAAGGGCAGAAGACCTATATTGTACGCGAGGGCGTATTGACAAGCTACCTGCACGACCGCATCAGTTCCAAGTTCTACGGCGTTGCTCCGACAGGCAACGGACGCCGCGAATCGTTCCGAAACATGCCCATACCCCGCATGAGAGCTACATATATGGAAAACGGCAAATATAGCGAGGAAGAAATAATAGCGTCGGTCAAAAAAGGCGTCTATGTATCGAACTTCACAAATGGGCAGGTTCAGATAGGAGCGGGCGACTTCACGTTCTTCGTCAAAAACGGCTATCTGATCGAAGGCGGCAAACTGACGCAGCCTGTTAAAGACATAAACATAATCGGAAACGGGCCGAAAGCGCTCGCCGATATTACTATGGTCGGCTCAAATTTCAAGATGGATGCAGGCTCGTGGACTTGCGGCAAAGACGGTCAGTCGTGCCCCGTGACGCTCGGTATGCCGTCGGCTTTAGTTAGTAAACTTACAGTAGGAGGAGAGAGTTAATATGATAACAAAATCGCAAAAAAATCTGGCTCAATGGGCTATGGATTATGCCATGAAAAATGGCTGTCAGGCTGCACGCATTAGCTTGTACAACAATTCGAATACTTCGTTTGAAATTCGGAATATGAAAATCGACAGTCTGCAACAGGCGTCCGAAAACGGTCTTTCGCTGCAACTTTTTGTAGATGGCCGCTTTGGCTCTATTTCTACAAATCGCCTTGTAAAAGAAGAACTTGAGAAATTTATTAAGGACGGAATCGATTCTATCCGCTACCTTGCCGAAGACAAAGCCCGCACGCTGCCCGACGAATCGCTTTACTACAAAGGCGGTTTGCCCGACTTGCAACTCTACGACAGTAAGTTTAACAATATCCGTCCCGACGACAAAGTGGCGCTCGCCATGAAAGTCTGCGACGAAATAATGGGCAAGGACGAACATGTCGTTTCGTCAAATTCTTCCTACTCCGACGGCGACAGTTTCAGCTATATCGTTTCGAGCAACGGCTTCGACGGCGACGCATCAAATTCATACTTCAGCCTCTACGGCGAAGCAAGCATCAAGGGCGAAGGCGACGCCAGACCAAGTTCGTATTGGCACGAGTCCTCGCTCTATTACGACGAACTGATAAAAGACGGCATAGGACGAAAAGCTCTTGAAAGCGCATTGCGCAAATTGGGGCAGAAAAAGACCGCCTCGGCTAAGATGCCGATGGTTGTCGATTACCTTAACGCAAGCCGCTTGTTGTCACCTATTATCAGTGCGATAAACGGCTCTGCCATTCAACAGAAAAACTCTTTCATGCTCGACAAACTCCAGCAGAAAGTATTCAGCGATAAAATGACCGTTCTCGATGAACCTCATTTAATGAAATCTTCAGGTGCACGCTATTTCGACAACGAAGGCGTAGCAACAAATAGATTAAGCGTTTTTGACGCGGGTGTACTAAATATTTATTACATAGATTCTTATAATGCCAACAAACTTGATTGCCGACAAACCGTCAGTTCGCCGTCAATCTTAACAATGCCGGCGGGGACAAAAAACATGGACGGACTTGTTGCGTCTGTCGATAAAGGCATCCTCGTGACCGGCTTCAACGGCGGTAACTGTAACGCTACCACAGGCGACTTTTCTTATGGCATTGAAGGTTTTCTTATTGAGAATGGAAAAACCACACAACCTGTAAATGAAATGAATATTACAGGTAACATGCTCTTACTATGGCGCAATCTTATCGAAACCGGTAATGATGCGCGCCTGTCTTCAAACTGGCGCATCCCTTCTCTATTGTTCGACAACATTGATTTTAGCGGAATGTAACCACAACAATATTTAAAAATAATTAATTATGATTTTAGATTCTTTAGAAAATTCACACCAATACGAGGCTCTCCACCCACTTTTCAAAAGAGCGTTCGACTTTCTCAAACGTACCGACTTCTCGCAATTGAGAGATGGGAATATCGAGACTAATGACCCTCGTCTTTTTTATTCAATTTCGCGTTTTCAGGGTAAATTGCCGCAAGAGGCCATACTTGAAACGCACAGAAACTATATTGACATTCAAGTACCTCTTATCGGGGTGGAAAGCATAGGATGGAAAGCTGGAAACGATCTTATGATTATCTCCAAACCTTATGATACAAGAAAGGATATTATGTTTTATCACGATTCTCCTACATCGTACTCGAAACTCTTACCCGGTCAGTTTGGCCTTTATTTTCCCGAAGACGGACACGCTCCCGGCATAGGCAAAGGCGAAATAAGAAAAGTAATAGCAAAAGTCGCCATAGATTAAAAGGAAAACCGAGTAAAGAACGAAGCAATCCGGAATATGAGACTTCCGGATTGCTTCGCAAATTCGCAGTGACGGAGAAAGACTGTTGTCAATTATTCCGAGCCGTCTTGTATGTGCTTAGTCCGTAGAGAGTTATTACTACAAAGCAAATCAGCGGCAGGATAAACGACAAATTTACAGCCGGAAAGCCCGACACGTCTTTCAAATCTATTATTAAAGCCTGTAGCGGTGGCAACACCGAGCCTCCGAGTATGGACATGATAAGACCGGCAGCGCCAAATTTGGCGTCCTCGCCGAGTCCTTTCAATGCTATACCGTAAATCGTCGGAAACATGAGCGACATGCACGCCGATACGCCAACCAGACAGTACAGTCCGTAAATATCTCTGCATCCGATGACGCCCAAAGTAAGGCAGCCGCCGGCAATCGCCAATATCATCAGCAATTTGCCCGGATTAAGAAATTTCAGAAGATACGTACAGATGAAACGACTGCAACAAAACACTATCATCGCAACAATATTGTATGTCTGGCTCAGCACTTCCGCCTCTTTTTCGGCCATGCCGCGTTCCATAAATATCCTCGTTCCGTACTGAATAATAAACGTCCAGCACATTATCTGCACGCCGACGTAAAAGAACTGGGCAATGACGCCTTCGCGATAATGTTTCAACGAGAAGATACGTTTCAGCGTCGCCACGAAATGTATCTCATGCGATTTGTCTTCATTCTTGGGCATATTCATAAAGAATATCAGCAGCAGCATCATGACAATAACACCTCCGATTATCAGATACGGCTTTATCAATATCCCAAGATCGGCATTTTTGAGCGTCTCAAACTGTGAAGTGTCGAGCGCCGCCCGCTGAACGGAATCCATCGGATCCAGCTTCGCCTGAATGAAATTCATCGCGATAAACATTCCCATAAGCGATCCCATCGGGTTAAACGACTGCGCAAAATTCAGCCGTTGCGTAGACGTATCTTCCGTTCCCATCGACAGGATATACGGATTTGCGCTTGTTTCAAGAAACGACAGCCCGCATGTGAGAATGAAATAAGCGATGAGGAAAGGGTAGTAGTTACCGGTCATCTTAGCCGGAAAAAACAGGAAAGCCCCGATAGCATACAAGCCGAGACCCATCAAAATACCTGCCTTATACGAGTATTTACGGATAAATATTGCAGCAGGGAACGCCATGGCGAAATATCCGCCATAGAAAGCGACCTGTACTAAAGCGCCTTCGGTAACGCTCGTCCTGAATATCTTCGAAAAGGCTTTAACCATCGGGTTTGTGATGTCGTTGGCGAAGCCCCACAATGCGAAACAGAACGTTACCAATATGAACGGAATCAGATAACTGACTCCGTTCTTACTTAATATTGATTTATTACTCATATTGTTATCAGCTACTTGTATAACGCACCGTAAGTTTTGCAAGCCCGATAGTCAGCCCCTTCCTTGTCCATGCCGAAAGCATTCCATGAAGCGGGACGGAATATGTCTTTTTCGTCGACATTGTGCATGCAAACAGGAATGCGCAACATCGAAGCCAGAGTAATCAGGTCTGCGCCCACATGTCCGTAGCATACGCTGCCGTGATTGGCGCCCCAGTTGTTCATCACCG
>JAITPH010000058.1 GCA_031289515.1 Tannerella sp. | reverse complement strand
TTCCTTGTCTTCTTTTAGGATGTGCCATAATTTTTTTATTTTTAATTAATTATCTACAAATAAGTTGCGAAGAGCATTCCAGCGCGGGTCTACCGTCTGCCGACCGGCGTCTTCGTCCGGCGGCTCAATTTCGCTGTCGCTATCTTCGTCGACGTCTTCAACGCATAGCTCCCGCAGTTTTGCCGCCATCATTTCATTGCATCCGTCCGGCTCGTGGACGCGCTTTACAGGAATTGCCAGTACGATAAACTCGTACATGTACCATCCTATGTCAATAGCGCCTTCTTCTTCCGGTACTATGATGTGTTCGTCGCTTTCTTCCGAAAATTTATCTCCGAAAGTCACTATCAAGCGGTTTGTTGTCCCGACAGGAATCTCCATATCTTCCAGACACCGGTCGCAAGTAACGGTAACGATGCCTTTTATACGAAAAACCAGTTCAAACGCCGACGATGCCCGAATAACGGAGAGCGCAACGTTTACTTTTCCCTGACTGACTTCATTGCTGTCAGCGCTTTCAAAAAACTCATTTTCGAGCTTATAGTCAAACTCATAAGTCGTTGAAGGAGAAAGGGTTTTTAAATCTATCCGATATTTTTTCAACATTCCCAAAGCCTCTATATATTGCGAAAAACGTTGCAAAGGTAAGAATATTTTCTCAATTGACAATAAAATTTTACTTATTTTATTTATTTAGTTGATTATAAGCGCATTATTTTCATGCTAAATTCGCAACCGCAATATTGCTGATTATAAAATTCATACTGCCGTATCAGCTCGCTTCGACGCTCGCTCAGACCGCCTTTTCGCCAGTTTTGCTCCCAGAAGACCGTGTCGGGATAAAGCGAGGCTGCGTATTTTCCGGCTTGGGTTATCTGTTCGAGGTTTTTCCAGCGCGATGTGGCAAGCGTTGTGGCAAAAACTTTGAATCCGTTACCGGCGGCATACTTTGCCGTTGCCTCAAGTCGCCCGACGAAACACTTCATGCAACGACGCCCGCGCTCAGGCTCGCCTTCCAGTCCCTGCACCGACTTGAGCCATTCGTCATGAACGTAATCGGCGTCTACGAAATCCAATCCCAACATCTTCGCGTGCCGGATACATTCCGTTTTCCGCTTTTCGTATTCCTCTTCCGGAAAAATATTGGGATTGTAGAAAAAAATCGTCGGTCTCACGCCGTTTTCTATCAGACACTCCACGATTGCCGAAGAACACGGTGCACAACAAGCGTGAAGAAGGATTTCAGCCTCTCCGCGCGGTACTTCCATTTTTAGTTTTATATGCTTCATTCTATTGACTTTTAAAAAACGATACAAAAATAAATATTATTTAACTCTCATCCAATTAAACTTTTTAAAAAAAATTATGTCTATCAAAAAAACATTTAGGTTAGGTTTTTTCATATTTTAGGTTTTTAAGGAGGGAAAGGGTAGAGCGGTGACGTTCGGCCCTTTTCCGTTTTCTGCAGATTTTGCTTTTTTTTTGCGTCATACCATAAACGTAGTATATCGTTTATTGTTTTATTTGGCTACCTTTGCGACTGTAATTTATCAAAGAACGAATATGAATCATTATATATTAGCTGACAATCAGGATATTACGCGCGAGGGATTGATTTCGTTGCTAAAAACGATTAATCCGGACGCTGTCATTGTTGTTGTCGGCTCGTGCGAAGAATTGCTGAAAGCGCTGAATCTTCACCCCGAATCGGTAGTAGTCCTCGATTATACCTTGTTCAACTTTTCGTCTACCGATCACTTGCTGAATATGGTAGCCGGAGCTGAAGAATCGTCGTGGCTGCTCTTTTCGGACGAATTAAACGAGATTTTTCTGCGTCGCGTACTGCTTTCCGACGAAACTATCAGCGTCGTAATGAAGTACAACAGTCGGGAAAATATCATAAAAGCGCTCGAAAATGCCGCCAATTATGAGACTTATCTTTGCGATACCGCCGAATCGATTGTGCACAATAAGACTCCATTCCTTACGCCGCATGACAATCTGACTGCTACGGAAAAGATCATTTTGCGAGAGATCGCTTTAGGAAAAATGACTAAAGAGATTGCATGGGAGAAGAGTCTGAGTTTTCATACCGTCAATACTCACCGGCGCAATATCTTTCGCAAAATCGGGGTAAATAACGTCCACGAAGCATCAAAATACGCCCTCAGAGCGGGTTTGATAGATATGATGGACTACTATATTTAGTCTTTTTGCCCATTACTAATATGGTGCATCCTCGCAATAGCGTATCCTATTCCCTCATTTTTCGCTAAAAATCTTATTCTTAGACAATTTGACGACTTTTCCGTATTTGGCGAGAGCCTTTTCGTCTATCTTTTTCGGATCGCCTACAATACCGATAACAATCGGACGTCCCTTGATTTTCGTATCATAGAAATTGACGACGTCGTCGAAAGTCAAAGCATCATATTTCGCAAAATTGGTTTCGGCAGGCGAAAGACTGTAACCGCGCCTCTTCCAACCCAAATAGACCTGACTTGCACTCCTGAAGTAAGGTTTTTCAACCGACGACGAGCCTTTCAGATAACTCTTCAGATTCAAAATACGGTCGGGATATTTCGGCAAGTTGTTCAATAAATTCACGTATACTTCGAGAGCGTCCAAAGTCTTATCGGCTTGCGTACCGACGGCGCCGAAATAGTAACATTTCTTATTCTCAATCAAAGGCGTCTCGTAATAGCCGTAGGCAGAATAAGCCATCGAACGGTATTCGCGAATCTCCTGAAATACAAGCCCATTCAGCCCGCCTCCGCCAAAGTACTGATTGAAAGCGTCTTTGTACGGATCGATGTCTTTACTGTATTCGTCGCTTTCGATATAAAAGAAGATATTACTTTGTTTGGCATCACTGTTAGGCAGGAAGAATACAGTGTTTTCGGCATATTGAACACGGTCTTTTATTTCCGGCGAAGTCGTGACTTTCTCGCCCTCTTTCAAAGGCAGATTACTGTTCAGAATCGTAAATACCTCGTCAATATCCAGATTGCCGACATAATGAATCTCCGCCTCATAATTTGTAGCGCGTTGAAATTCGCCGGTGAGGTTGCTGACAGTCAAGTCGTTGATTTCGGACAAAGGCAAACGGTCGATGAAATCCGATTTATCGCCATATAAAATATAATTTTGCACAGCGCTAACCAAGGCTTCGTTCATATTCTTTTCTATCACCCGATTTTGCATTTCGCGTCCCTGAAGATTGTTCAACTGTTTCTCGTCCAGTTTCGGGAGCAAAACCTGACGAGTCAGCAAGTTACACGTCGCTTCAAGATTGACGTCGAAGCCCGACAGAGTAACGTACAGGTAGCTGTCGCTCACTCTGTAACTGCACGAAGCGCCAAGGTCGGCAAAAGCCTGTTTCACCTCCTGCGCGTCAAGTTGTCCCATTATTCCGGCGTTGTTCATCAGCGAGGCGGCTTGCTCCAGCTTCGGCATTTTAGCCGTTCCGATACCGAACTTCAACGTCAGCGAGAAGATATCGTTCAACGGATTTTTGATATAATACAACTTCGACCGCTCGTTAATCGGGCGAACCTGTACTTCGTTCATATCGGCAAAAGAGTTTTTTATGAACTTTACAGGCAGGATTTTAAATTCTTTCGCATAGTCCGATTCTACATTTTGTACCGGTTGTATAGGCTTGAATTTCGGCTTTTCCAACTCTTTTCCCTTCGCAGGCTTGCCTTCGGAGAGTTGAAAGGCAAAATAGTTGTCTCCGAAATATTTCTTTGCAATTTCCTTGATTTTATCAACGCTTATTTCCTGTACAATGCTACCGTAGTCGAGCAGCAGTCGCATATCCTGCCCCGAAAGAAAAATGTCGGCAATAGCGTCACAACGCGAACTGTTCATCTCCAACTTTTGTTCATTCGTTTTTATCATGCGGTTTTTGATAGACTGAATCAGATCCTCTTCGATTTGCCCTTCCTTGACTTTTTTCAGTTCGTTCATCAGCAGTTTTTCGACCGAACTCAACGATTCGTATCTGCCTTGATTTCTGTCATAAACCGGAACGCCGATCAACTCAATGATGCCTCTGTCCTGCAAACTTTCGGAGCCTGCGCCCGCCTGCATCAAGTCGCCGTCAAGCGCCAATTTGTCTATCAAACCTGTCTGACTTGAGTTCGACAATATCGAAATACATATTTCAAGCGCGATACGGTCTTCGTCGGACGACGTAATACCGGGGAAAGCAAGAACAAGCTGCGGCACTCGCGATATCTTTGCCGATATGCTTTTTCTGCCTTTGAGCGGCGTTTCGGGATAAATATTCTTTTTCGGAGCGGGACGATTTTCCAGTCTGCCGAATTTCTCTCTTATAATGGGCAATATCTCGTTTGTCTTGACATTTCCGGATATTATAAGAGCCATATTTTCAGGCACATACCACTTGTTGTAAAACTCTATCAACTTGCTTAACCTCGGATTCTTCAGGTGGTCCGGAAGTCCTATTATAGAGCGCGAATACGGATGTCCTTCAAAAATTTTCTCAAGTATAAATTCCGATTCCCTGCGGCTGACATTGTCCTGCCCGCGATTATATTCCTCGTAAACAGTCTCCAGTTCGGGCTGAAAACTGCGAAAGACAGGATTCAGCAGGCGTTCGGAATTGAGTTCCAGCCATTTATAGACTTCGCTCGGCGGAAAAGAATTGAAATAAACGGTATAATCGAATGACGTACCCGCATTGAGGCTTTGTCCGCCGTAGCTTTCCGTAAGCGACGAAAACTCGCTTGATATATTGTATTGAGCTGCTTGTTGGGTCAATTCATTGATTTCATCGGAGATAGCCGCCTTTTTGACAGGGTCTTCCGTGTTGGCCATTTCATCATATTTTGCGATAATCTGCTCATATACAGGCTTTTCCTTTTCCCAATTCAAGGAACCTATCTTGTTGTTCCCTTTAAACATTAAATGCTCAAGATAATGCGCCAAACCGGTGTACTGTTCGGGGTCTTCCTTTGAGCCGACATTCACTGCGACCATGCCGTAAACGTCGGGATCGTTTGCTTCTTCCCAGATAAAAACGCTCAGACCGTTAGGCAACTTGAAGGCTTTTAGTCCCTGTGAATTAGCGTTTAAGCTAAGCAGTAAGCATGTACAGATAATTAGAATTGATTTTAACGATTTCATGTTCTTCTTATTTAAAATTTTATTTTGATGCAAAATTAGTTTTTTTATTGCAAATCACAAAATAAATTTGCGATAACGATGTCTTGTCTTCTCAAATCAGACATTATTTCGGATATATTCCAATGCTCTTTCCATATCGGCAGGGGTATCTATTCCTATTGTTTCCTGATTGGTAACGGCTACTTTTATCTTATAGCCGTTTTCCAGCCAGCGCAGTTGTTCGAGGCTTTCGGCTATTTCGAGCGACGACTGCGGCAACGCCGTGATTTCCCCGAGAACGTCCGCCCGATAGGCATATAGTCCTATATGCTTGTAAAACGGCTGGTTTTTAAGCCATTCCGTGTATATTTTCCCGCGAATGTACGGTATGACGGAGCGACTGAAATACATTGCTTCGCTGCGGTTGTTGACTACGACCTTGGGCGAGTTCGGATTAAACAGTGTTTTTTCAAAATCGCCGTCTTTATCGAACGCTTTGACGAGCGTCGCTATTTGCGTGTCATTCTGCTCGAAACAGCTTTTGAGCAGGGCAATCTGTTCGGGCTGTACGAACGGCTCGTCGCCCTGAATGTTGATGACGACGTCGAAACCGGCTCCTGCCTTGAGAAAGGCTTCATAACAACGGTCTGTACCGCTTCGATGCTCCGGCGAGGTCATAACGACGTTTCCGCCGAAGTTCCGCACGGTATCTGCGATACGATCGTCGTCGGTCGCGACAAAAAGCCGATCTACGGTCGATTCGACTTGTTCATAGACGCGCCGTATCATCGTTTTGCCGCCTAAATCGGCTAACGGCTTGCCCGGAAACCGCGTCGAGGCATAGCGAGAAGGTATTATTCCAATAAATTTCATACGAACATAATTTGATTCGGCGTGTAAAGTTAAAGTTTTTTTGCCGAATATTCTTCACTTTGACAGAAAAACAGTAATTTTGCTCACTCGAAAACAGTATGGAGATGGATAGAAATAATCTCATAGAGGCTTTAATAGCGCAGGGCGAGCACCAGCAACTCGACTTCAAGTTTGAGGTCAGCGACAGCAAAAAAATAGCTCGCACGCTGAGCGCTTTTGCAAATACGGATGGCGGACGACTGCTTATCGGCGTGAAAGATAACGGAAAAATCGCCGGAATACGCAGTGAAGAAGAATATTATATGATAGAGGCGGCTTCGACGATGTATACACGTCCGAGCGTTCCGTTCAAGGCTAACAGATGGGTCGTAAACGGCAAGACCGTCCTTGAGATTTACATTGCTCCAAGCGCCGACAAACCGCACACCGCCCCCGACAAAGATGATGAATACAAGGCTTACATACGTGTTGCCGACGAGAATAAACCGGCAAATGCCGTCCTTTTTCTCTCATGGGAGAAAAAGGGGCGAAAGGAAGGATTGCTTTTATCGATCACTCGTCCGGTCAGAAAACTGATGGTTTACCTCGAATCGCGTCCGTACATTAACATAAGGCAATTTTGCCGGATAGCTAACATCAAATACTTCACAGCCTGCAATATCTTGAGCGACCTGATAGCCATAGGTACGCTGAAATATATCATCGTCGATAAACAGATAGTTTATAAAAAGGTATAAACCAAATGTTAAATCTTCCGTTGCCGACAAAAATAATCGGGGAATATTTGCTCAATGTTAGTATTTATACTATCTTTGCGAAGTCAAACGATAAAAAAGTGAAACGGTACAAGGTAAAAGAAGTAATCAGGTTATTGGAAGCCGACGGTTGGCATCTTTCTTATTGGAAAGGCGACCACCGTCAATTCCGGCATCCGGTAAAAAAAGGAAAAGTGAGCGTAAGCGGAAAGTTAAGTGAAACGGTAGAACAGGAGTTATTAAACAGTATGTGGCATCAGGCAGGATGGAAATAACCGCCCTGCATAAAAAAATAATCATCATGGAGAAAATAAACGTATCAATT
>JAITPH010000192.1 GCA_031289515.1 Tannerella sp. | reverse complement strand
AGGCGCGATGAAGCGCCTGCCTTTCATGCAGTGACTCCGACAGGATTCAAACCTGTAACCTTCTGATCCGTAGTCAGATGCTCTATTCAGTTGAGCCACGGAGCCAATTTTTATGTCTTTTGCGACTGCAAAGATAAGGATATTTTTTTTATCCGCCAAATTTTTTCAAAAATATTTTATCCCCTACCCTCAAAAAAGATCGGATAAAATTTGTTTTACCTCTCGTACATAGCTTACTCTATATCTCTTTTCTTCTAATGACGAAACTCGCAAATGCTACGCCAAACTGCGTCGACATGTCCGTCATTGCGAGCCTGCGAAGCAATCCAGCACTCTGTATATCACTGGATTGCTTCGTTCCTCGCAATGACGGCAAGCGTAGACGGCAAGTGTAGCGGTTTCCTTTCGTCATTCTTTGTTTTGCTATAACTTTTTCGCGATGATACATGCCGATTTATCTTTTGCTATCATGACTGTTTTTACGATCTTCAATCCGCTTTGTTTCGTCATCTCGTGCCATTGTTCGGTTGTATATTTTGAAAAGCCGTATTTCGTATAAATCAGTTTGTCAAGCCATTTCTTATCGTAAATCGTATTCAGAAAAATCCCGCCCGGCTTGAGCGTGCGTCTGATTTCTGCAAGTCCTTCAGGGATATTTTCCCAAAAATAAACGGTATTGACCGTATAAATTTTGTCTATCGAAGCGTCTTCAAACGGCAATTGCCTGACGTCGGCTAAGAATAATTCTGCTTTCCCGCAACAGAGGCGTTGCGCTTTTGCGAGCATATCCTGCGAAATTTCAATGCCGAACAGCTTTTGCGGGTCTTTTTGCGCTATCTTGTTGATTAGGTAGCCATTGCCGAATCCAATGTCCAGAATCGTATCCGACGCGCCGACTTGCAGATTTTCGATTGTCGCCCGATATTGCCGCCTGTTTAACAGATTCATAACGAGTGTCGATAAATCGCCGCCAAAGCCTGTCGGCTTGCCAAACTGTTTTGCCACGTATCTGTTAAAATTCATTTCATCCGAAATTTGTCCAGCTACCGCCATTAAAAACCTCTGCAAATCCGCTCTTTTTGAGGATACTTGCAGCTTTTTTGCTCCGCACTCCACTCGCGCATACCACTATAACCGGCATATTTTCGTCCAATTCGGAGAGATTATGCACCAATTCGTCTAACGGTATGTTTTTCGAGCCTTCGGCATGTTCGCCGCCAAACTCGCTCCGCGTCCTGACGTCCAACAAAACAGCGCCATCAGTAAGTTTCTCTTTCAAACTCGCAATCGATGCCGCGCCGAACAAATTACCGAAAAAATTTGCCATAACTATCTTTTTCTGTTGATACATAACTGTTTAAAATGACCAGACAACGTCTGTCACCGCCTAAAACAGAGCAAAGATAGCATCTGTTTTTCGGAAAAGCAAATTTTCTTCGGAAAATCTCATATAAATAATATCTAATGCCACATCAATACAATTGATTTTCAAAATTGAAATCTTTTTTTGTATATTTGCATAGACATCCGGGGCTTTATGCCTTGAGATTTCATAAATAGACTTAAAAATTAATTTAAAACAAATGTCTTATGAAAGAAAAACAAACAATTACAACTCAATCGGGTATGCCTGTTGCTGATAATCAGAACATTCAGACAGCCGGCCCGCACGGTCCCGCGCTAATGCAAAATGCGTGGATGATGGAGAAACTTGCGCATTTCAATCGCGAACGGATACCGGAACGCATTGTACATGCAAAAGGTACAGGGGCTTACGGCACACTGACCGTGACAAACGACATCACGGCTTATAGCAAAGCCGCTATTTTCAGCGAAGTAGGCAAAAAAACGCCACTCTTCCTGCGTTTCTCGACTGTAGCCGGCGAACGCGGCGCGGCTGATACCGAACGCGATGTGCGCGGTTTCGCGATTAAATTCTATACCGACGAAGGCAACTGGGATTTGGTCGGAAACAACACGCCGGTATTTTTTATTCGCGACCCGATGAAATTCCCCGATTTCATACATACTCAAAAACGCGACCCGCAAACCAATCTCCGCAGCAATACGGCGATGTGGGATTTCTGGGGAAGCAGTCCCGAAACGCTTCATCAGGTTATGATTCTGATGAGCGACCGCGGCATCCCGGCAAATCTCCGTCAGATGCACGGTTTCGGCAGCCATACGTTTAGCTTTTTCAACAGTAAAAATGAACGTTACTGGGTGAAATTTCATTTCAAGTCGCTACAGGGAATTGCCAATATCACCAATGCCGAAGCGGAACAGGTTGTCGGAAAAGACCGCGAAGCCTCGCAACGCGATATGTTCGAGCATATTCAGAAAGGCAACTTTCCGCGCTGGAAAATGTGCGTGCAGATAATGCCCGAAGCCGAAGCCAAAACGTACCGTTTCAATGCGTTCGACCTTACAAAAGTATGGAGTCAAAAGGATTATCCGTTGATTGAGGTCGGCATTATGGAACTCAACCGCAACCCCGAAAATTATTTTGCAGAAGTGGAACAAGCCGCTTTTGCGCCGACAAACGTTGTGCCGGGCATCGGCTGGTCACCCGATAAAATGTTGCAGGGCAGGCTTTTTGCATATACCGACGCGCAGCGTTACCGTTTGGGCGTGAACTTTGAAAATCTGCCGGTGAATGCGCCGCGTTGTCCTGTTCACAACTACCATCGCGACGGTCTCATGCGTTTCGACAATAACGGAGGCGGTTCGGTGAATTATGAGCCGAACAGTTTTAACGGTCCCGTTGAAGACAAAACAAAGAACGAGCCGCCGCTGGTTTTGGAGGGCGACGCCTATAATTACAACCACCGCGACGACAAGGATTACTACACTCAACCGGGCGATCTTTACCGCTTAGTGCCTGAAGACGAGAAGAAAAGAATTGCATCGAACGTAGCCGCAGCGATGACCGGCGTGCCGGTTGAGATACTTATTCGCGCGATTGCCCGCTTCTATCAGGCTGACGAGCGTTGCGGCAAGGACATTGCCGCGCACGTAGGCATCGATTTGGCAAAAATCAAGGAGGAAGTAAAAAAGCAGCAAGCCGAATAAAAGTTTGAGCCATGATACAACTCATTGAAACATATCATTTGACCGGTATTCTGATTGGATTGATTACCTTCCTGATTATCGGGATTTTTCATCCTTTGGTCATCAAGGGCGAGTATTATTTCGGAACAAAATGCTGGTGGGTATTTCTGTTGATGGGCGTCTGTGGAATTGTTGCCGCCGCCTGTTTTTACGAAAATATCATTCTGTCCGTTTCGTGCGGAGTGTTTGCTTTTTCCTCGTTATGGGGTATCGGCGAACTTTTTGAACAGCGAAAACGTGTAGAAAAAGGCTGGTTTCCGAAACGCGGGTGATAAAACTGCCGTATTTAAAGACGCGACTGCCAAACCGAGTGTTGGCGGTTGCGTCTTTTTTTTGAAAAAAAATCGGAAAATAGTTGCATATATCAATTATTATTCTTTCCTTTGTCGCCGATTTATAAGAAAATTTGAAATAATATGACTACAAAAAAGTTACCGATACTGATGCACATCGCTTTGACGATGAAAGCTATTGAGCGGGCATTCAGGAAAGATGTTCAGGCTTTGAAGCTCGACTTGC
>JAITPH010000232.1 GCA_031289515.1 Tannerella sp. | reverse complement strand
ATTTCGACTAACTGTTGCCTGTTCTCGTCCGTTTGAATCAGGCGGCGCAGGCGTCCGTAGTCGGTCTTCAGGTTGTCGTCGATAAGATACCTGGGCGCACTGTTGTTTTCCAGTATCTGGGTGAAGTAGAACAAAACCATCGAAGAATTATAGACCCGATGCTCGCCTTCGTCATGAAACTTGTAACCGTTGTAAAAATATTCCATATTAACATTGATCAGCGACCTGTCCAAGCCCAAATCGTCAATCATCTTATCGACTTCCGTCTGCGTAAATCCGAGTATCTCGTTATATTTCGGTTTGATAGAGATATTGTTGGCGATATTGAAGCCGCTCGTCATGTCGTCAAGCATTATCGGGGTAATGCCGGTGAGCAGGATGCGGTCGATAACGGTTTCGCTGCCCGATTTCAAAGTCTCGTAGAAGTCGCGCACAACGCCGTTTGCATGAATCATATTATGGTAAACTTCATCGCCCCGCGAACTGCCCATTGCTATCAGGTCGTTTGCGAAATGGTCGTATTCGTCTATGATGATATACAGCTTGTATTCGAAAAACTTTGCCACACGAAAAGCTACATTCAGGTAATTTGTGATTTCGGTCTGTTCCATGCACTCTTTACGAAAATCAAACATTATCGGATCCATTTTTCGATGGTCTTCTATGAAAGTCAGCACAGCCTGTCGGATATTGCTCGAAAACGATTTTTTGAAGTCCTCTTCGTTGGAAGTATCCAAGCCCGAAAAATTGAATTTTATTACCAAGAAGCTGTTTTTCTTCTTTGTCGGATGTTTGCCGATATAAAGGTCTCCGAACAGGGTATCGAACTTGGGCACAAAAAGGACGTCGTAGTAATACGACAGCATCGACAGGAAAAGGCTCTTGCCGAACTTGCGCGGTCGCGTGAAAAAGACGGTGTTATTCTGTTCATTTTCAATATATTCGATATACCGCGTCTTGTCGACAAAGTAGTAATCCTCCGTGACAAGTTTCTCGAAATTCGATGTGCCGTAAGGCAACTTTTTTATGATCCTTTGTTCCATTACTTTACCGATTTTCTGCAAAGATAGTCATATCTTTTGAAAAAACAATTATATAGGAATATTTTTTTTCGCGTACCCCGTCATTGCGAGGAACGAAGCAATCCAGCGCCCTGCATCTTTCCGGATTGCTTCGTTCCTCGCAATGACGACAAGCGCAGACAGCAAGCGCAATGAGAAGTCAATGACGGAGAAAAAGCCGTCATCCTACTCGCCGACCAAAGATATTATACCGGACGCGACGCCTTTGGCGGAGGCTTCGAGGGTTATTTTTCCGGAGGTCTCTTTGGTTTGAACTATTGCTGTCAGTTCGCCGGCAAAGAGGGACATTTGGGGTTTGTGGAACTGTTCGAGATTTGTCGGGTCGCCATTGGCGGCGGCGCGGTAGACGCCTGCGCCTTTTACCTTGAATGTTATCAGTCTGACATCGTCGGGACAGAGATTGCCGTCCTTATCAACTATCCTGACGCGGACGAACGACAAGTCTTTGCCGTCGGATTTCAGGTTTGTTCTATCCGCCGTCAGTTCGATGTGATGAGGCTTTCCGGCAGTATGTATTTCCTTTTCGGCAACGGCATTGCCTTCGCCGTCATAGGCTACTACACGGACTGTTCCCGGCTCGTATTTCGTATCCATCCACATCAGGCGGTAACGTTTCTGACGCGCCAAAGCCTTTTCCGCATCTTTGTTATCGCTGTTTTCGAGCGTCACGGTCAGGTCTTTCGTTCGCTTGCCCTGACTTTTGCCGTTGATAAACAACTCCGCCGACGGATAATTCGTATAAACAAAAACAGGCGTAACCATTCCTTCGCGTCCGGTCCATGTCCAATGCGGCAGGATATGAAGCGTTTCAACCGTGCGATTCCAGTGACTGCGATATAGATAATAGCGGTCTTTCGGAATACCGGCGAGGTCGATTATTCCAAACATCGAGCTATGATTAGGCCAGTCGGAATAATAAGGCGTCGGCTCGCCGAGATAGTCGAAGCCTGTCCATACAAATTCGCCGATGCAATACGGACGGTCTTCGTGCTGAATAAAATCGTCTTCGGGCAGATTCGACCAGTCGCAATGCTCCAGATCATAGCCGGTGCACTGACGGTCGTCGTATTTTGCCATTGCCTTGCGTTCGGCCGGAAATTTGTAAACTCCGCGAGAGCTTACGGTCGAAGCCGTTTCGCTTCCGAGCATCAATTGCTGCGGCAACTTTCCGTAAGCGTCGGCATAAGCGAACAGTCTGTAATTAAAGCCGACAACGTCGAGCGTTGCGGCAAAATTATTGTTTATAACAGCAAATCCCATGTCCATGCCGACAGTAACTGGGCGCGACGGATCTTCGCGATGGCAGATGTCCTGCATCATCCGGGCAAGATAAACGCCACCCTTGACCGTCTGGTCGGGGACTTCGTTGCCTATGCACCACATCACGACGCTCGGATTATTGCGGTATTGATGCAGGAGATTCGTCAAGTCTTTTTCAACCCATTCGTCATAATAAAGGTTATATCCGTTTTTAACTTTCGGCGTTCTCCATTCGTCAAAACTTTCCGCCATGACCATCATGCCCATCTCGTCGCAAGCGCGAATCAGTTCCGGAGCAGGCATGTTATGCGAAGTTCTGATGGCGTTGCAGCCCATATCTTTCAGGATTCTAATCTGGCGGCGGATAGCAGCGTCGTTGACGGCAGCGCCCAGTGGCCCAAGGTCGTGATGATTGCAAACGCCTTTGAAATAAATCTTTGAGCCGTTCAGATAAAATCCGTCGTCAGGGCGCAATTCTATTGAACGGACGCCAAACCGCGTTTGACACTCGTCTTTCGGAACTCCGTCGAAATAAAGTTTCGAGACAGCACAGTATAACGCCGGACTGTCGGGACTCCATAACGCAGGCTTGTCTATCCATATTATCTGTTCATAAAAACCATCAACAAGCAATGCCGTATCGACACGCGAAGACATGCTTCCGATGTTATTGCCGTCGGGGTCGATGACGTCCGTCTTCAACTCAAAATTGCCAACGGCGGAGGCTGGAAAGTCAATCTTAGTCCTGACAACGACTTTAGCATTTTCCTTTCTCACGACAGGGGTCAAAATCTGCGTTCCCCATAGCGGAATATGAATATCGCCGGTCACAATCAGGTGAACATTTCGATATATTCCGGCTCCGGGATACCAGCGCGACGATTCTGGATAGTTGTCGAGGCGGACGGCAAGAGTATTACTGCCGCCCTCGTTCAGATAGTCGGTAATATCAAAATGAAAAGAGTTGTAGCCGTAGCGCCACAAACCCGCTTCGCGTCCGTTTACATAGACGCGGGCATTGCTCATTGCGCCGTCGAAAAGCAGCGTCGCACGTTTGCCTGCAGTAAATGCGGGGGCTTCAAAATTGAGGCGATACCACCCTACCCCGACAAAAGGCAAACCGCCTGTCCGACCGGCATGTTCCATCGCCTTTTTCTGTCCGTCCTGAGCGATTGCCACGTTTTGCCTGTCGTTATGCGGACCGAATGGACCATAAATAGCCCAATCGTGCGGTACGACAACGCTTTCCCATCGTTTATCGTCAAACGTTGTCAGCACAAACGAAGAATCATCTTCCCGCGTAAATTTCCATCCCTTGTCAAGTAAATATTCATTACGGACATCTTCGGCAAGCGCCGACAAACAAAGGACTAATGCAGCGAAAACGCTTAACGATACTTTTCTCATTTTCTGCAAGCGTTATGCAAAAGTACCCGGAATCATGAGAGCTGCGACAAGCGCGAGGATTGCGTACAATTCGGGGAACACCGCCATGACCATAGTTGTGGCGAACATATTATGACCGGCGGCTGTAGCGGCGATACCGTTAGCGCAAACCTGACCCTGACGTATTGCAGAGAAAAGACCTGCAAAGCCCACCAGCAAACCGGCGCCAAAGATGCCTCCCGCAGCCATCCATGAAATATCGGACACAAGATACGGCTGCGCCGCCATAATAAATGCCACAAATCCGTAAAGTCCCTGCGAACTCGGCAATGCGCTAAGTCCGATATACGACCCCATTTTCTCAGGCGCCTTCTTCATCGCTCCAACGACTGCGTTACCGCAGATTGTCAGACCGTAAGCGCTACCTATTCCACTCAATCCTACCATGAGCGCTGCTCCTACATAAGCTAATACAATTGGTTCCATAATTTTTCTGTTTTTTTAGTTATTATTTTATTTTACAATTTCTCAAAAGGTTTATAATCCAATCCTCCACCTTCAAATTCGGAATTTTTATAATATTCCACAAAAACGAGACGTAGAGGATGAACAAGCGAACTTATAAGTCCAAGTCCGATATTAATGGTATGACCGACGAGCAATATTGCCAGCATCGGCAGCCAACGGACAAACGGATTCATCGACGCGGTCATATCTACTGCCATCGAATTGAAAACTCCGCCAAGCAACGCGCTCGTAAGACCGATGGCGTAAAGGCGAATATACGAAAGCACGTCGCCAACCAAGCCGGATACGGTATTGTAGGTCGCCCACAAGCCGGAGCCGAAATTAAGAAAGATATTCTTGCCCGGCGTATTGTAGAAAAGAACTACCGCCCCGCAAATCGCAGCTACTCCGTATAAAATATATTTGACGGCAGTCGGCAATTGTATGTTCATCATCGGCAACGCCAAGATACACGCCAGCGACACAATCACAAAAATCCACGCAAAAGCCGACAGACTGTATTTCAGTCCCCGCTGAATCTTTATCTTGACGGCAGCGATAAATTTGGCGTACAACACATGAAAAAACCCGATTACAAGCGATATTATCATCAGATTGTCGCTTGTGACGAAATAATTCCTGACCGACGCGAAATATTGCGCGTCGACAATGGAGATGCCGAAAAACGAGCCTGTAATCGCTCCTACCGCCAAAGTCGTGACGCCGAAATAAAACACAAGTTTCATAATCGGTTTCATACTCTGACTAACCTTGTTTTTCAGCAACAGAGCGGTCAATATAAGAAGAAGCCCGTATCCGCCGTCGCCAAGGCAAAGACCGAAAAACAACATAAAAAACGGCGCAAACAATGGCGTCGGGTCAAATTCCCTGTAGTTCGGCAGCGAGTAGAGCTTCGTTATAGGTTCAAAAAGTCCGGTAAACCTGTTATTCCTGAGTTTTATCGGAATAACGTCGTCGTCGGTGATTTCGAGTTTTTGGATGTAATAGCCGCTATCCGAAAGTTCGTTTTCCATTTTCCGGGTCTTATCGTCGGGAATCCATCCTTCGAGAAACATAAGTTTGTCGTCCGCCTCCGGAGTAGTCTGAAACATGACATTAGTCCACGAAAGCTCGTTTTCTATCTCGTTCTTCATCGTTTGGATCGCCTCGTAGTTATTATAGGCTATTTCGAACAGCAGGTCTTCGATATCCTCCATGTTATTCCTTTGTTCCGCCATATCCTCGCAAATATGTTCGTAGTCGTTCGGCGACAGTTTTGCATTTTCGGCGTCAATGGAAAATTTTTCGTCGACATCTGTAACCGTCACGAAATAGACGTTCGAATGCTTGGTATTTATTACAAAAGCATTATATTTTTCTTCCCACGAAGGGTCGTAGCGCGATGCGTGACAGGTGAAAAACGAAACGGCATAACCGACTTTACGCAGTTTTTCGATAGAGCTATATTTGAAGTCGCCCCATACCGACATCATTTCGTGCTCTTTTTCGAGCGTCAGGAGCAACGACTGTTTTTTTGCGGATTGATCTCTCAAATCTTCAATCTCGGCGAGAATGCTCTCCATATCGTCGCGCGAAAGGGCTTCCGTAGAGGGCGTAAAATCCTCATTATACCTCGATCTGTCAATATTCGGAGATTTCCCTTTCTCAAGCAGGGAATCCAGAAAATCGAGCTGCGTCTTCACTCGTTTGACTTCTGCCGCAAGATTTTGTATCGACCGGTTATCTCCGGTAGGTCTTGTTTGTTTCACATGCACTACTCCAAGCGAGCGCAGGCGTTCCAAAAACGATTCATATTCCTTGTGATATACCAGATAGGCATATTTGTTCATTTTTACAATCATAGTTCATCCTCCTCTTTATTGCTGCGTTTTTCGAGATTGGCGCGCATGATTTTCTGGGATGATTTCGACAGGCTTTCTTCGTCTTCCATGAATCGTTTTATCTTCAGAATTGCGTCTTTATAGCCCGGTATCTGCACTTTTTCAAACAGATTAAGTTTCTGCGTCGTCTTGCGTCGGGCGCGTTCGAGCATACTTAGTTTAAGTCCTGTAAATTCCGCTTCAATACCGGTATGCGCCAATGTTTTCAGGACATTTATGCCGTCGAAAAACCACGGCGGGCTGCCGAACAGGCTGAACGGCTTGACGTCGAAAGCGACTCCGTCGAGAACCGGCACTATCACTCCGGCTATCTTTTTCGACGACAGCGCGACGTCTTTCACCGCTATCAGTCCGGCGTTGAACTCGCTCCACAGCGCCGACGTCGATTCGTAGCTCCGTATGTCTTTCTCCAGTTTTTCTTCGAGAGCCGTCATTTCGTCTTTTGTACGCTTCACTTCGAGCCGCAGAGCGCTCTCCTTGCTTTTTATCGTAGGTAACGCCCGCTCACGGATTTTCAGTTGCTTTTCAAGCCCTTGAAGCGAAGTCTTGTTATATTGAAACTTAACAGCCAATATAATCAGTTCTTTTTCCAGTATTTATCGACAAGTTCCTGTTTGATATTCACTTCGGCGGGGGTGAAGTGCCTGTCGAACAACTGCCATGTCACGTCGAGCATCTCCGTCGTATCGAGGTTTACGTCGATGGCAAGCAGTTTCGACGAATAATCTTTTGCGAAAGCCAGCGTGCGATTGTCGTAATCGGTAAGATCAAAACCGTTTTCCATCTTCGTCTTGGCGTCGGCGGCGTCGGCATACAGGCGGACTGCGGCGTTCATCACCTGCGGATGGTCTTCGCGCGTCTTCTTTCCGGTAA
>JAITPH010000201.1 GCA_031289515.1 Tannerella sp. | reverse complement strand
TATTATGTATGCCGTTACCGAAACCGCCTCCTATATAAGCTATTTCACCGTATCGGTACAGAGAAGAAAGCAGTCCGAAACTGTCGATTATAAGGCAATCGTTCGTAAGCAACGCATTTTCGGTCGATTCCGACAAACGAACAGACGGACGATTCAAAAGCGACTGTATATACAGGAGATGCTCGCGGTGTATCTCATGCGGAGCTATTATCAATTTCAATTCCGGATGTCCGTTGAAGTACGGAATTAATATTTCTTCGTCTTCCTGCCACGAACTGCCTGCAACCAAAATCATTTTATCGCCTTCGGCAAACAGTTCCACCTCGGACGAAATGCGCGAATTGCCCTGTATCTCAAGTACGCGGTCGAAACGTGTGTCGCCGCATACTTCCACATTTTCGATTCCGTATCCGGAAAGCAGTTTCTTCGACGCTTCGTCCTGAACGAACAAACGTTCAAAGCAAAACAAAGCCTTGAGATACCATTTGCCGTACCATCTGAAAAATATCTGGCCGGGGCGGAAAATGGCGGATACAATATATGTCTTGACGCCGCGTCTCTTCAGCTCCGTGAGGTAGTTGAGCCAAAACTCGTACTTGATGAAAACGGCGACAGCCGGATTTGCAAGATTCAGAAACTTGCGAACTCTCAACGGCGTGTCGAACGGCAGATAGCAGATGACGTCAGCGCCTTCATAGTTCTTTCGCACTTCATATCCCGAAGGCGAAAAAAATGTCAGCAGGATTTTATATCCGGAATAACGCTTGCGGATTGTTTCCATCATCGGGCGTCCCTGTTCAAACTCGCCTAACGATGCGGCGTGAAACCAGATATATTTGGCGTTCCGGTCGATTTTTTTGCGCAAAATGCCGTTTGTATACCATTGTCCGACGCGCGTCATTCGCGCCTTGCGATTGAAAAACGATACGCACACAACTGTGAAAGCGTATAAATGTAATGCAAAAGTATATAGATAACGCACTGATTTTTCAGTTTAATAATTCGACGGCTCTTTTTATTCTTCTCAATGATTCTTCCTTACCGATTGCTTCGGTGATATGAAATATCTGCGGCCCGATGCCTTTGCCGACGAGGGTCAGACGCACTGCGTTCATAATGTCGCCAAGATTGTAGCCTTTCCGCTCTATCCACGATTTCACGTATTCTTCCGTGCCTTCCACGTCAAACGGCTCGCGAACTTTCAATACTTCCGCGAGTTCGGTCAGAAGCGCGGCGCTGTCTTCTTTCCAGCGTTTTTTCCGCGTCTTCTCGTCGTATTCCGTCGGCGCTACAAAAAAGTAAGACGTCTGCTCCCACAGTTCGTCTACAAAATTGACGCGCTCTTTCATCATCCCCACAATCTTTTCGACAAAACCGGGATCTGCGTTTGCGACGCCATGGCTTTCGAGGACAGGCACAAACATCTCCGCTATGTCTTTATTGCTGCGTTTCTGGATATATTGGCGGTTAAACCATTTAACTTTCTCATAATCGAACTTTGCGCCGCTCTTGCTGCAATGATTCAGGTCGAACAGTTCTATCAGCTCGTCAATCGTCATGAGTTCCCTGTCGTTTCCGGGATTCCATCCGAGCAGAGCCAGAAAGTTGATTACGGCTTCGGGCAAGTAACCGCTCTCGCGGTATCCCGACGATATTTCGCCGCTTTTAGGGTCGCGCCATTCGAGCGGAAAGACAGGAAAACCGAGGCGGTCGCCGTCGCGCTTGCTCAGTTTGCCGCCGCCTTCGGGTTTGAGCAACAAAGGCAGATGCGCAAAAGCGGGCATCGTCGCCGTCCAGCCCAGATAGCGGTAAAGCAAAACATGCAGAGGCGCGCTCGAAAGCCATTCCTCGCCGCGTATGACGTGAGTGATTTCCATCAGATGGTCGTCTACTATATTGGCAAGATGATATGTCGGGAGGTTGTCGGTCGATTTGAACAGTACCTTGTCGTCGATAATCGACGAATTGAAGACTACGTCGCCGCGTATAAGGTCGTATACATGAATGTCTTCGTCCGGCTCGATTTTTATACGAAAAACGTAACGCTCGCCTGCGTCTACGAGCGATTTTACGTCGCCGACAGCCATCGTCAGCGAATTGCGCATCCTCATTCTCGTTGAGGCGTCATATTGAAAATTGGGTATTTCCTTTCTGACGGCGTCGAGTTCTTCGGGCGTATCGAAGGCTATGTAGGCAAGCCCCGCGTCGAATAGCCGGTCTACATATTTCCGGTATATTTCCTTGCGGTCGCTCTGACGGTACGGCCCGAAATCGCCTCCGTACCCTACCCCTTCGTCGAACTCTATGCCGAGCCATTTGAAAGAATCTATGATATATTCCTCCGCGCCGGGTACGAACCGTTGAGAATCCGTATCTTCAATACGAAGTATCATGTCTCCGCCGCGTTGTTTTGCAAACAGATAATTATACAAAGCCGTCCGCACTCCTCCTATATGCAGAGGCCCTGTAGGACTTGGCGCAAAACGCACTCTTACTTTCCTTTCCGACATAAAACAGTATTACATTGTTATTTTTTGAAAGCCACAAAGGTAGCGTTTTTTTTCAGATTGCAATACGATTGAAAAAGAATATAATTTGATTTTGAAAAATATTGATTACATTTGCGGTTCGAAGCACTAACAAACAAACGATATTCTTATGAACATTAACAAATCCGCCGTAGTACCTGCTATATATATCATTATTACGGCAACAGTCATAGCGTTTTTCTTTCCGCGCGAAGGAAAATTCAGATACCAGTTCAATGAAGGAAAGCCGTGGAAATACGGATTGCTGACCGCTCCCTACGACTTCCCGATATACAAGGACGCAGGCAGTATCGATGCCGCGCGCGACAGTATTCGCAAGAAATCCGAGCCATATTTCCGTTTCAATTCCGAAAACGAAACGGCGAAACTGGAGTCGTGGAACAGCCGGAGAAAGCAGCTGGAGAAGAAAGACGTTCCGTCGCAGACGCTCGACTACGTGGACAAAAGCCTGAAATATTTATACAAACGAGGCATAGTCGCGGCAACAGACATCGAACTGATGAAGAAGGAAAATCATGCGCGGGTGAAAACGCTTACAAACAGCGTTGCGGAAATCAGAAGCCTGTCGGACTTTCATTCCGTCAAGTCGGCTTATGAGGAAATCATTAACAGTGCAACGCCAAACATCGACAGGGACGAGCTTAGGAGATACAACATCAACGAGTATCTGACCGAAAATTTGTTTTACGACGCCGAAACGACAAACGCGATTATAGAAGAACAAATCGCCGACATTGCGCCGTCGAGCGGCATGGTGCAGGAAGGCGAACGCATCGTCGACAGGGGCGAAGTCATCGACAGCCGCACGTACAGCATCCTCAGTTCCTACAAAAAAGAACATGAAACGAAATCCGGCGGCGCTAAACGGAGTAACATTATCCTGATAGGACAAATCGCCGTTATCTTCGGCATTTTGCTGAGCTTCGCACTGTATCTGCTGACTTTTAACGCCACAATTTTTTACAAGCGCAAAAATCTTCTTTTCATCCTGCTTTGCATCCTTACGGCTTGCCTGTTTTCAGCGCTGTGCGTAAAATACAACTTCATAAATATCTACATCCTGCCTTTCGCAATTATTCCGATTGTGATCCGGACGTTTTTCGATTCGCATACGGCGCTCTTCACGCATATCATAACCGTGCTTTTGTGCTCGCTGGTTGCGCTGTTCCCCTACGAATTTCTGACTTTGCAGATATTGTCGGGAATTGTCGTCATCTTCGGACTGAAAGAGCTTTCGCAGCGTTCGCAACTGTTTCGCTGCTCGCTGTTCGTTCTGATCGCCTACGTCGTTTTCTATTTTGGTCTCATACTGTTTCAGGAAGGCGATTTCAGCAAGATAAACTGGGAAATGATGATATATTTCGGCATAAACTTCTTCATGCTGATGTTCTCTTACCTGCTTATATTCATGCTTGAGAAGATATTCGGATTCCTGTCGCCCATCACGCTGGTGGAACTGTCGAACATCAACAACCCGCTGCTGAGAGAACTTTCGGAAACAAACCCCGGCACGTTCCAGCACTCCATGCAAGTATCGCTGCTGGCATCGAAAGCGGGCGAAAAAATCGGCGCAAACACGCAACTAATCCGTACCGGAGCATTGTATCACGACATCGGCAAGATGAACAATCCGGCATTTTTCACCGAAAACCAGAAAGAAGGCGTCAATCCGCACGAAAAGCTGTCGTTTGAACAAAGCGCTCAAATAATAATCGCTCACGTGACCGACGGCGTGAAAATGGCCGAAAAGGCAGGTCTGCCGAAAGCCATCATCGACTTCATAGTAACCCATCACGGCAAGGGCAAGACCAAGTTCTTCTACAATTCTTTCCGGAACACGTTCCCCGACAAACCGGTCAACGAAAAAGCGTTCACGTATCCCGGTCCGAATCCGTTTTCAAAAGAGACGGCGCTGCTTATGATGGCCGACTCCGTCGAAGCGGCTTCGCGAAGCCTCAAAGTCTATACCGACGAAACCATCAGGGACAGGATTAACAGGATAATCGACGACCAGATCAGCGACGGTCTGCTGGACGACGCGCCAATCACTTTCAAGGACATAAAAATAACGAAGGAAGTCTTCCTCGAAAGGCTGAAAACCATTTACCATACGCGAATAAGCTACCCGGAACTGAACGTCACTGCGGATCAACGTCATAACGGACAGTCACCTGCCTGAACAGGCGGTCGCGCTGCATTTCGGAACGCACCTCGTCCAAAATCCTGCGCGTCTCCGGGACTGATGCGGACATGTCCGTTTTTATCATTATCTTGCGGACAAACATCGCCTTGACGCGCGTTACCGGAGGATAGACCGGCGCCGACACGCCCTCGCCGAGTCTCGCCCTCAATTTTTCGGAATACGCCGTTGAAATGCTTTCAAGCGCTTCCTCGTTCGGACTGCGCAAAATTATTATTAAAAGGCGCGTATAAGGCGGATAATGAAATGCGTACCGCTCCTGAAGCTGAACCTGAGCCATCCCTTCGTAATCGAATCGCCGTATCAGTTGCAACAGCGGATTGTCGGACTGCGATGTCTGCAACACGACCAACCCCTGCCTGTCGCGCCTTCCGGCACGTCCGCTTACCTGCATCATCATCTGAAAGGCGCGTTCGTAAGCCCGAAAGTCCGGCATGTTCATCATTCCGTCGGCATTCATTATTCCGACTACGCTTACGTTGCCGAAGTCAAGTCCTTTCGTTATCATCTGTGCGCCTACGAGTATCTGCGTTTTCCCTTCTTCAAAATCGACAAGAATACGGCCGTATTCTTTCCTCGAACGCACGGCGTCGACGTCCAGCCGGGCTGTTTTGGCGGACGGAAACAGCGTGGCGACTTCTTCTTCGATTTTCTCGGTGCCGAAGCCCTGCATTTTAATATCCGAACTGCCGCACGACGTGCATTTCGAATACAGCGAAACGGAATATCCGCAGTAATGGCATACGAGCTGCTGCTTCTGCTTGTGGTATGTCAGACTGACGTCGCAGTTGCGGCAATGCGGAACATGACCGCATTCGCCGCACTCCACCAGCGGCGCGAATCCGCGGCGGTTTTGAAACAGCATGACCTGTTCGCCGGCAGAAAGGGCGCCGTCGATGCTTTCGCGAAGGATGGGCGAAAACAGGGTGTCCTTCATCCGCCGCTTGCGACGCAAATCGCGGACGTCGGCGATTTCAAGCCGCGGAACAGGACAGCCTCCGTAACGGCTGCTCAGCTGCACCATTCCGTATTTGCCGTTTTTTGCCCACATATAGGATTCCAGCGACGGCGTCGCCGAGCCGAGCAGCGTCTTTGCGCCGGTTTTGGCGGCGAGTATCATTGCCGTGTTGCGTGCATGATAGCGCGGCGAGGCGTCCTGCTGCTTGTACGACGTGTCGTGTTCCTCGTCGATTATTATCAGTCCCGGCCTGCCGAAGGGCAGAAATACCGCCGAACGGTTGCCGAGTATCACCAGCGGCTCGTCGGACTGCACGAGGCGATGCCATATCTCTATTCTCTCGCCGTCCGAAATTCCGGAATGGCAGACTAACAGCCGCTGTCCGAAAATCCGCTGCAAACGCACGGTTATCTGGGTCGTAATCGCTATCTCCGGCAACAGATACAGCGCCTGCCGTCCCGCCGCGAGTTCGTCGGCTATCAGGTGTATGTATATTTCCGTTTTTCCGCTTGAGGCGACGCCGTGCAGGAGGGTTATGTTCCCTGTCGCGAACGATGCCCTTATCTCGTCGCAGGCTTTTTGCTGTTCGGCGGTCAGAATTGCCGCCGGTTGCAATCCTGTTTCGGGCTGCGGGATTCGGCTGACGGTCTTTTTTTCTTCCTCGAATATGCCCCGCCTTATCATGCCGCCGAGAATGGCGGGACTTGCGCCGGAATGTTCCATGAACGCCTTTTTTGCTACCGGAGCGAGGTCGCGGCTCATTTCGAGGTA
>JAITPH010000190.1 GCA_031289515.1 Tannerella sp. | reverse complement strand
ATCAGTGGCGTGCGGGCGTCGTCAATCAAAACGGAGTCAACCTCGTCGACGATAGCGAAGTTATGTTTTCGCTGAACGAGGTCTTTAGGGCTGATGGCCATGTTGTCGCGCAGGTAGTCGAAGCCAAATTCGTTATTTGTTCCGAAAGTGATGTCCGCGTTATAGGCTTTGCGCCGTTCGTCGGAATTGGGTTTGTGTTTATCTATACAGTCAACCGAAAGTCCGTGAAACATGTAGACAGGTCCCATCCATTCCGAGTCGCGTTTCGACAGGTAATCGTTTACCGTCACCACGTGAACGCCGTTTCCTGTAAGTGCGTTTAGGAAGACCGGCAGGGTAGCCACGAGCGTTTTTCCTTCGCCGGTAGCCATCTCCGCGATTTTGCCTTTATGGAGGACGACGCCTCCGAACAGCTGCACGTCGTAGTGCACCATATCCCATTTTATTTCCGTTCCACCGGCTATCCACCGGCTTTTGTAGAACGCCTTGTCGCCTTCGATATAAACGAAATCGTGCGTTGCGGCGAGGTCGCGGTCGAAGTCGTTTGCGGTGACTTCAACGGTATCGTTTTCGCTCAGACGGCGGGCGGTGTCCTTGACTATGGAGAATGCTTCGGGCAGGACTTCTTCGAGCGCTGTCTCGAGGCGTTCCATAATGTCTTTTTCTATCTTGTCGACTTCAGTCCAGATAGATTCTCTTTCTTCGAGAGGCTTGTCGTCGATGCCTTCGCGCAGGGAGGCTATTTTCGCTTTTTCGTCGGCGACATAATTTTGCACTCTTTGTTTTATTTCCACGGCTTTCGCTCTTAATTCGTCGTTTGAAAGCGCTTTGATAGACGGATAAATGTCTGTTATCGTTTTTACGAAAGGCGTAATTTCTTTTAAATCACGTTGCGACTTGTTGCCGAACAGTTTTAGTAATATATCATTAAATCCCATTATGTTATTGTTAAGTTGTTATTATTATTAAAAAATGTTTATAAATTATCTTATTTCCGTAAGAGGGAGGTCGCTACAGGCATTGGGTGCGCGTATTCGCAAGGCGTTTGTGACGGTGGGAGCTATTTCGGTGGCATAGACGGAGCGTTCCAAACGCGCCGGTTTCAGTCCGGAACCGAAAAATATCAGGGGCGTGATGACGGCGTTATTGCGTTTGACGTTGCTTTTCTGTCCCGTTACATCATTTTCTATGCTCCAGCCCGGCTGGAGTTCGATTATAATATCGCCGCGTCCGATATGGTAAGTGCCGTAACGCAGAGCGGCAGAGCCTTCGTTCCATTCGCCGGAACGCAGCGAGTGGTCGGTTGTCGCTTGCTGGACGCCGCTAAATTCTGCAACAAATTCGGCGGCTTTGCTTTGAATTACGGCCAAGTCAAGTTTTTCGTTTTCAATATTCTTGCGGTCAAGGAAAATCTGATGGTCGTAATATCCCCTGACCCAGTTTTTCTGACCGTAAACAGCCATCAGATACATGTTCAGAAGCGCTGTACATCGTTTTGGATGAAATATGCCTCCGGTTACTTCCTGTCCTTCCTTGACTATTTCATTATCGGTATAATAACCGGTGCCCGAAACTACGACAAGCGTCTTGTTCAATCCTACTTTTTTGTCGATTGCATCAAGCAGTTCCTCGATACTTTTATCTAACATGAAATAATTATCCTGCACCTCGCGCGTGTACGTTTTATCAAGCACATCCTCGAAGTTGCCGCCGTAGAAAGTGACGCAAAGCAAGTCTGCGGTCTGATGCGAGCCGATTTCGCCCTGATTAATGAATTGTATGGCGAGATTGCTTACTTCTTTGTTTACGAACGGCGAAGTCTTGAACCGGCGATAGCAGCCGACTTCCTTCTCGTTGAACGAGTAGTTATAGGATTTCTTGTCGGCTACATAAGGCAGCGCGCCGTACCGGTCTTCGGGAAGCATAGGCCGGAACGAGATCGAAGACAGCCTTGACGAAAGCGATTCCTGCCCGATATTGAGTTTGTCGAGAAACGACGGAATATTTTTGTAGAAAGTCGTTGTAGCCCATTTGCCGTTGTAATCGTCGATCCAGAAAGCTCCGTCGGCGGCGTGACCGGCCGAAATGATGGCGCTTTCAGGCTCCGGTGCGATTGAGAAGACTTGACTTGCGCCTTTCGATGCGAGTTTCAGCTCGTCGCCAATCGTCGAAGCCAGAAGATTTTTGGGCGAGAAATTCAGGTGAGTATAATTGCCGAGAAAATGGGCGTCATAGAGGCTTGACGTTTCGAGTTCCTTTTCGAAATCATATCTTTTGTTGCCTGTGATGCTGTGATAGCAAGGATTTGAGCCGGTAAACAATGTTGCAAAAGAGCTTGCCATATCAATGTCCGAAAACTCGAACTGTACGTGTTTGTAGACTACTCCTTCGTTCATGATGCGTTTGAAGCCGCGTTCTCCGAAGGAACTCTTTAAATATTCGAGGTAATCGCCGCGCAACTGGTCGATAGTGATGCACACAACCAGCTTCGGAGTATGTTGTTGTTGCGCCTGAAGGCTTGCTGCAACGACAACCGTTATCAGTGAAGTAATAAATTTTCTCATTCTACATAAAACTTTCTTCTTAAAATCGCCGTTCCCGAACGAAGCCAAAGGCTTGCAATCAAAGGAATGAACGCGATATTGAAATGTTGCGGGATGAAAAACCATGCCGCCGACATCACAAAAACGACTGCAAAGTTAATAAAATGATACCAAAAAGCGACCTTATTGAATTTTTTTACGAGAAGGAAAATTATTCCGGCGAGATGAAACGGATGCAGCCAAAATATCGAAATGTTAGGAAACGTGCCCGGATGAACGGATAAGAAGCTCAGAAAAAATACTATGCAACCTGCTATTCCGGCGATGGAAAAAAGTATGATGTCGATCGGACGGAAGTAAGTTTTTTTACGCCATTCCATCAATGTTATCAGCAGGATGACAGTAAAAAACAGTATGGAGCAGGCGAGGGGAGATGTCGCGAACGGCTGCGGCGGCTCCGGCAGAAGCGTTTTTTCGGACAGTATGTTTGATTTCAGAACTAACGGCGACGTTTCGCCGTCGCGTATGATTTCCGCTTTGTCAAAGGCGTTTTTGAGACATTCGGGAATGAAAAACGATTCCTTTGGCGACATGACGCGGTCTGTCGGTAAACCCAGCACAAGGTCGCATCCGAACGTACTCCACGGATGATCTCGCGTACAATAGTTAATGACGTCGCGAAAAGTCGCAAATTGCTGTTTCGCATCGAATCTTACCTTTCCGTTGATATTTCTTTCTATAATCACAGCCGGTCTCGTCGCGCAGTTATCGAAGAAAAAGTTGTACCGGTAGACGCAGTTTTCCGGCTGCATGTTAATTACCAGCTCTTTCCATAATGAATTTAATTCATCCGGCTGCAGGTTCAGTACCTGTTCGTAAATTTCGCTTCCGCGTTCCTTGTAGTCGTCGAAGAAATAATCGAATCTAAAGACCGCTAACTTATAGTCTGTTTCGCCTTTCGCAAACCGATACAGGAAGTTTGGCTTTGTGAAGTCGAATATACCGTAATTGAATACGGCGTCCATGTATATTTCAGGGTCTACGACACGTATGGCGGTGTGACCGTAAACGGTATAGAGCTGTCCGTTGTCGGGCGAGCATGTCAGCAGACTTATTTGCGCCCGCAAGCTCAATTGCGGTATCTGAATATCTTCTGCTTTGGATTTTATCCCCGATAAGAGGAATAAAAGTGCGAGAATATACGGAAGTTTGTTATTGTGTACCATAATTTAACATTTTCGGGATGCAAATATACGCCATAAAAATGAATTATCATACAGAATCAGCAATAAAATTTATTTTCAGTCTGTTGCGGGCCGGTCGCCGGTCAGGGTTTCGAGGAAGGCGGCGATGGCTTGCGCTTCTTCGTCGGTTATGCGGCGATTGGTTTGGTATATGGACATTGCTTTGACGGCGTCGGGCAGGGCGATTCGACTGCCGTCGTGGAAGTATGGCTTTGTCAGCGCTACGTTGCGCAGGCAAGGCGTCTTGAAGCGGTGGCGATCGTTTTCGTCGGCTGTGATGTTGAATCTTCCCAAATCATCTTTCGTGACGTCCCATCCGCGTTCTTCAAAATAGTCGCGATACATTCCCAAAATCTCGAACGACCGGCCGCCAAACGTTGCGCCCGCATGACAGGTAGCGCATTTGTTCGACTTAAACAGTTCGTATCCGAGGAGTTCTTCCTCGTTTATTTCCGAATCAAAGCCCTTGAGATATTTGTCGAAGCGGCAGTTTGGGGTCAGGAGCGTCTTTTCAAATTCTGTGATTGCCTCCGTAATTGTTGCGACGGTTATACCGTCGTCGAATACTTTTTTAAACGAATCGTTTAGATCGCTATCCCGCCTGAGCCTTTCGACAATGTCTTTAAGCGATTCATTTGCCATTATGACAGGGCTAACGAGATGATTTCCGAGATGTTCGGCAAGACCGGCGGAACTGCCGTCCCACGATTGCGCCATATTCAGGCAAGCATTGAAAACGGTAGGAGTATTCATCGCTCCAATGCGCTTGTTCACGCCTTCGGAATACTGTTTGTTGTCGACGCCGCCAAGTTCGGGATTGTGGCATGAAGCGCATGAAACGGAATTGTCGGCAGAAAGGCTGGCGTCGTAGAACAGTTTTTTGCCTAAAGACGATTTCCGTTCGTTTGTCGGCAGGGAAGACGGCAAAGGGCGTACCGGCTCAAATTTGCTCTTCTCGTCCGAAATATTGCCGGAAATCAAATCTTCGCGTTGCCGGAGCAGCCAGTCCCGGATGATTTTCTGTTTGACAGGCGTGATGGAAGATCCCCAATGAGCGAGATAAAACCGCGCCGGAGGCATGGAATTGTCGATTAATGTAGCCATCTCTATTTTGGCGAGGCTTATCTCGTTTACGGCGTCGCCTTTCCGCATTTTGTCAAGCGTTTCTCCCATATCGAACAGGCGATAACCGGCTTTTGTGTCCTTCCTTATCATTCCGGATAAAACAGGCATGCCGGAATAGAAAGGCATTTCGCCGTTTTTGACATGACAGGTCATGCAGGAAGCGTCTTCAAAAAGCGCTATTATCTGAGCGTCTTTCGATGCGCCTTCGGGGGGAATGATATTTACCAAACGGTATATCACGACCATAACCAGAGTTATAGCCGTGACAGTACCTATTGATATCATTAGTCGTTTCATATATGATCGTTTTGCATTAATCAAGACCCTTGACGGCTTCTACCAACCGGATAAACTCTTTCCGGTAGCCGTGCGCGTCGTTTTCAGTAGAATTTCCGGCAAGCTCCAGAACTTTATCGTAAGTTCCGTCGCCCTTGAAATCAGAGTTTCGGAGAATCTGACCGAACATGGCGACTGCTGAAGCAAAACGGAAATCCTCGGATACAAGTTCTGTTTTGTTGTCCTTCAGAGGCAGTTCCAGCATTTGGCTTACATCTTCGTCAGGCTGTTTGTATCGCAGTTTCACGGTGAGCATTTCGGGGGATGCGTTTCGGATTTTGGCATCTTTCTTTTCCGACTGGTATTTAAGCGGATCGACAGTGCCTAATACATTGCTTTTCACGCCGGTCGGCACAATCTCGTAGAGAGCTGTAACGGTATGACCGGCGCCAAGTTCGCCTGCGTCTTTAGTGTCGTCGTTGAAGTCTTCCTTGTTCAACAGTCGCGTTTCGTAGCCGACCAAACGATAGGCTTGAACGTGCGCGGGATTAAATTCCACCTGCAGTTTCACGTCTTTGGCGACTGTGAAGAGCGTTCCGCCGAACTCGTTTACCAATACTT
>JAITPH010000183.1 GCA_031289515.1 Tannerella sp. | reverse complement strand
GGCTATGTCGGGAATGACAACGTGGTTGATCGTTCCGAAATTCAAAGTAACGCGGGCAAACATGCCGGGACGGATTCGCAAATCCCTGTTGGCTACACGAACTTCAACCGGGAACGTGCGCGTCGCGGGGTCTATCGTGGGATAAACAAGATTTACGGCGCCCTCGAAATCCTCGTCGCCATAGACGTCTAATTTTATCTTTACCGACTGACCTTTCTTTACTTTGGTGAAATATAATTCCGACACCTTGATAAGCAGTTTGACAGGCATGATTTGTTCGACGGTGAGGACAGGTTTTGCGCCTGCATACATGTCTCCGCTATCGTAATTGCGCGCCGTGACGATGCCGTTAATCGGGCTTAGCAGGGACGTGTTTTCGAGCATGTTTTTGTATGAAGTCTCTCTCACGTCGAGCGCCATTTTTGCCGCTTCCCATTCGGATTTTGAGACGCCGCCTACCTTATAAAGTTCTTCGACGCGCATGTACTCCGTCTTCTGGTTTTCGAGTTGCAGCTTTATCTGCTTCAGGTTAGAGGCGTCCATCTGAACGAGCTTCTGCCCTTTTGCCACTTTGTCGCCTACTTCTACGGAAATACTTTCGATACGCACCGGCGTCGAAGGCGCTATGTTGTTAGTCACTTCCGCCTCGACCGTCGCCGTATATTCCTGAATCTGGTCTACAGGACGCTCCTTTACCAAAGCCACTTTCACGATAGGCTTTACTACTTCGTTTCCGGCGGCTTCCTTCGCTTGTTTGCTTCCGTCCGAACATGCGCCCAACACCATTATCGCTGCGAGCGCTGTAATTTGCAATTTTGTTTTCATCATCTCTTATTTTTTATTATTATTTTCGTATTTTTTATCGTTGCTTCCCAAGACCTTTTCGAGATCGGTCTTGGCTATGAGATAGTCGTAAATAGACTGGTTATAGATGAGTTGCGATTGCGTCAGGGCAACTTCCGAGTCGTTGAGTTCGAGGATGGTCCCCTTACCGACTTCGTAGCGTTTATGAGCAATGACGCGACCTTTTTCGGCTTGCTGCACGCTTTCCTTGTTACTCGAAATCTGCTCGCCGCTTGCACTCATATTGTCGAGATAGGCGCTCATCTGCATATATAGCAACCTCTCCGTATTGGTGCGCGTTTCCTTCAATTGGTCGATTCTTATTCTCGCCTGTTTGACTTTTGTAAAATTGCTGCCCCTGAACAACGGAACAGACACGCTCAAACCCACGTAAGAGTGGGGAAACCAGCTGTAATGGGTTATTTCAAAATTATTATTGAGCGAGGTGAACATATAACTGTACGCCGCTCCGATCGTGGGCAGAAAATTGGTCTTTTGCAGCCGGAGGCTCGTTTCGAGCATGTCGGCGTTTAATTCCAGCTGCTTCAGGTCGCTGTTGTTTTCGAGATTCAACTCGTTGGCGACGCCATGCCTTTCGTTTACCTCCGCTTCATAATCCTTCAGATTGCCCTCTACTTCGATGTCGATTTCGGTATCCAGTCCCATCAGGACTTTCAGTTGCAGTTTTGCAAGATTGATACCGTTACGTGCCGAAACGACGTTCGGCTTGAGGCTGCGCACCTGAACGTCGGCGCGAATCTTGTCGTACTCGCTCACGCTGCCTAACCTGTACATTTCGTTTATTACATTGAAATTCGCCTCCGCCTGCGCGAAACTCTTCAACAGAACGTCGTAGCTGTCTTGCGTCAGCAGTAACTGAAAATACGCTTTTGTCACTTGATTTATCATGTCCAGTCTCGACGCTCTCGACTTCTCGATAGCCAGCTCTATGTCCGTCTCCGTAAGGTTTATGCTGCGGTACAGCGCCGGAGCATAAAGCGGAAGATTGACCGTCAGGCCGCCGCTATACGAATTGTCCGTTCCTACCTGAATCGTAGTAGACTGTCCGCCAAAATCCATCACCATTGTCTGCTTTTTCAGCGTCCGCTGGTATGACCCGCTTAATTCCGCCGTCGGCAACAGCCCCGACAACGCTTCGAGATTGGCGGATTTCTTGAGTTCTATTTCCTGACCGGCGACTATTATCGACGGATTGTCGGATAGCGCAACAGATATTGCCTGCTCCAGACCGATCTTCACCTTCTTGACATCGGACGCCTCTTCCGCATTTGCCGGAAAAGCCATTGAGGCAAGTAAAACCATGCCCGACGCCCATTTCATCTTTTTGCTAATTAACTTCATTTTCGTCTTATTATATATATGTATACTAATATTTTGTCTTTATATTCCAACAGAAAAATCCTTTTGATATTTGACTTTCATCACGTATTTATCAAAGATTTTGCGACCGGCGTCGGTGCATATTCCCCGAATAAAAATGTAGAATACGGTGTTGTGGACTTCTCTTATAGAGAATTTGGAAAGCATATCCGACGGCCTTTTCGCCATTCGCAGTTCATTATGCGCCAGCATCGAAACGATTTCGTAATTGATGTCCGACACGAATATTTCTTCTTTTTCGCCGCGTTTGAGAAGATCGATAAATTCGTCCAGAAACTTATATTGTCCGTCTTTCAAGACCTGAATGGCGCCGGGATAACGTTTTATGTCTTCCCAGAAATTTTCGCACAGTCCTGTCGACCGTTCGAGCATAAGGCTTCTAAACCCTAAAATGACATCCAATGCTGTTTCCGAACTTTTTTCCGACATCTCAAAATAATTGGCGACAGGCTTGCGGATATTGTAGAGCGCCTCGATGAGCAAATCTTCCTTGTCTTTGAAAAAATCATACAGAGTACGCTTGGAGACATTTGCCTTTCGGGAAATATCATCCATGCTGACCCGCTTTATTCCGTTTTGGGAAAACAGCTCGATAGAGGTCTCTATTATATGATTCTTTAGCGACATACTTTTATGACTTATATCTATTAAAACCTTATGACTTGCGACTTATGACTTATGACTTTCGACTTATGACTTAAATCGGCGACAAAGGTAGAGTGTATCGAGTAAACCGAAAAGGTGTATGTTGTTACATAATTAGTCAATATCGAAACAAGAATATGTTTAACATCAGCAAATATATTAAAAAAACAAAAATTACTCGGCAAAAACAAAACTTTGTCAAATTTGTACTATATTTGCGGCTCTAAAAATCATATAACTACGATGGCACAGAAATTTTCGGAGATATTATCAAGCATTAAAGAGGTGGTAACCTCATACGACAGCTACTTGGACGACCTGTTACTGATAGAGTTCGACCATACGTCGATCGACGACTTAAAGTATTTGGTACCCATGAATCCGACGCGCTACGGAGCGTTCATCTTCGTGGGCGTGACAAACGGCGACATGGAAACAAAAATCGACTACGTCGATTATACCGCGGAAAAGGATTCCCTGTTGCTGATCATGCCTACCCATATCACGCATTTCATTAGCGGGAGTTCCGATTTCAAGGGTTGGGTTTTATCCATCTCGGAGCCGTACCTCAAAATGATGTCGCACGCGGGCAAGCATCCCGACATCATCTCTTATATGCAAATCAAGAAGAATCCGCTGACGAAGTTCGAACATGCCGAATTTCAGGCTCTTTATTCAAGTCTTGACTGTCTGCGAAAAAGGATACGCCAACAATCGCATTTCTTTCACAAGGAGGCGATAGAGAATGCGCTGAAGATGTTTTTCATCGACCTTGGCAGCCTGTATCTGGGCAAACGCGAGAATCATATAATACCGAACTTTTCGCGCAAGGAGGAAATATTCTTCGACTTTCAGTCGCATCTGCGCGAGCATTGCAAGAAACAGCACGACGTGAAATTCTATGCCGACAAACTTTGTATCACGACGCAATACCTGACGTCGATATTGAAGGATCAAAGCGGCAAATCGGCGATGAAATGGATTCAGGAAGCGCTGATGACAGAGGCAAAGGGCATGCTCAAGACGCCGCGCATAAACATACAGCAGGTATCTAACGACCTGAATTTCCCCGACCAGTCTACCTTCGGCAAATTTTTCAAAAAGCATACCGGCGTCTCGCCGCTGGAGTTTCGGAATAATTGAATAATTATGGCGTCCGTCATTGGCAGGAAGTTGCTAAACTCGTTTAGTAACCTCCTCGCAATGACGGCAAGCAGTCCTTTACTGGCAAAGCATTTGCGTGTTTCGTCATTATAGGAAGCCGCTTCGCTACGCATGCAAAAAAGGAACAAAGCACTTCGGAAACCGGACTGTTTCCATTTTTAAATTGATATAATAAAAACAGAGGGGGGCGCGCCGGTAGGCGCGCCCTCTTCAAAAAGTATTTGAAATCTCAATAAGCAACCTTAACGCTATGTCCGCCGTTGACGACAACATACACGCCGCGAACGCGGAGGTATATCCGTTCTTCGGCGGCTGTCGCCTTGCCTGTGTAAACGGATTGCCCCTGCATGTTATATAATGTAAGGACTTCACCCGGCACA
>JAITPH010000135.1 GCA_031289515.1 Tannerella sp. | reverse complement strand
CAATGACGGCAGACTGCCCTTTATTGGCATAGCGTTTCCATGTTTCGCCATTATAAGGGTTACTAAACGAGTTTAGTAACTTCTTCGCAAAGACGAAAACACCTGCCTTTCGGTCAGCCCATGGCGTCGTCTTGCAATAACGAAAAAAGTCACATTAAAGTTATAGGATTGATATTAGCTTTTTCTATGTCTTTGAAATATTTATAGGTACCGACTTTTATTTCCGCACATGCAGCTTCGTCGCATACTATAATGCCTTTCGGGTGCATTTGTAGAGCTGTTATAGTCCACATCTGACTGACGCCGCCCTCGATAGCTTGCTGAAGTGCGCGGGCTTTGTTGTAACCGTTCACAAGTATGAGCACTTCCCTTGCGTCCATAACCGTTCCTACGCCCACCGTCAGCGCCGTTCGCGGCACTTTGTTTACGTCGCCCCCGAAGAAACGCGAATTTGCGATAATCGTATCCGTAGTAAGCGATTTCTGACGTGTGCGCGACGTTAGCGACGAGCCGGGTTCGTTGAACGCAACATGTCCGTCAGAGCCTACGCCGCCCAGAAACAAGTCTATGCCGCCGACGTCTTTTATACGATATTCATATTCGGCACATTCCTTTTCAAGGTCTGTTTCGTTGCCATTCAGGATGTTTACATTATCCTCCTGAATGTCTACGTGCTTGAAAAAATTGTTCCACATGAACGAATGATAGCTTTCGGGATGTTCCTTAGGCAGTCCGACGTATTCGTCCATGTTGAAGGTCACAACGTTTTTGAAAGAAACAACGCCTTTCCTGTTTAGTTTGATCAGTTCCTTGTACGTTCCGAGCGGTGAAGCGCCGGTTGGCAGACCAAGAACAAACGGCTTTTTAGACGTCAGTTTAGCTTTTGTTATTTTAGATGCAATAAAATAAGCCGCCCATTTCGACAGCATCTCGTAGTTTGATTGAATTATTACTCTCATTGTTTTATATGTTTTTAAGTTATTGTTCCGACAGTAAGCGTTCTGCCATAGCTTTTCCGAGTGCGAGGCATTGTGCTTCTGCGCTGATGTTTTGTTTTTGTTCGACAGGCTCTCCGACGGTTTCCCAATTCATTTTTTCGCCGAAAGCGGCCAAACGCTTGACCGCGACGCCACACCATGTATATGAGCCGAAATATCCGAAAAGCCGGTTTTTTATCTCGCGAAGCTCCAGTCTGCTCAGAAGAAAATCTATTTCCGGGAAAATCTGATTGCTGTACGTTGGACTGCCGATGATAACGCCTTTGTAATTAAAGACGTCGCGCAGGATATGCGACGTATGACTGTTGCTCGTATTGTGCATCGCGATGTTGCGAATTCCATTGTCGGAAAGGGCGGTTGCGACAGTTTCCGCCATTTGCTCGGTATGTCCGTACATGCTTCCATACACAAGCGTCACGCCGTTAAGTCCTTCGTAGCGGCTCAACCTGTCGTATATATCAATGGCTTTAGCTCTCTGCTCCGTCCATATCGGGCCGTGAGTCGAACAAATCATTTGAATGTCCGTTCCGGCAAGTTTTCGCAATGCTTTCTGTACCGGATTGCCGTATTTCCCTACAATATTCGAGTAATAACGAATCATCTCGTCCCAATAACGGTCGGTGTTAATATTCTTGTCGACGATTCCGCCGTCCAAAGTGCCGAAAGTCCCGAAAGCGTCCGCCGAAAAGAGTATTTTGTCCGTTTCGTCGTAAGTAAACATCACTTCTGGCCAGTGTACCATCGGAGCGGTAAAGAACTTGAACTTGTGAGAGCCAATATCAAGCGTGTCGCCGTCTTTGACTTCATACAAGCCGTCGTTTATATTGTAATAACCCTCTAACATTCCGAATGTCAGCCTGTTGCCGACAATCATGATATTCGGATATTTCTTGCGCAGCAGATTGATGCTACCCGAATGGTCAGGCTCCATGTGATTGATGATTAGATAATCAAGCGGCCGCCCATCGAGTATCGTCTCGATTTTATCTAAGAAAAAGTCGGAAAAACTTATATCGACCGTATCAATAAGAACGGTTTTTCCGCCTTTAATAAGATAGGAATTGTATGACACTCCGTGCGGCAGGGGCCAGAGGCTCTCGAATAGTTTTTTATTCCTGTCGTTCACGCCTACGTAATATATGTTTTCTGCAATCGTTTTCATTTTATTTCTTTCTTGAATGATTTTTTCTTAATGCTCTCCAAACGAAGTATATCCCCGCAGTAATAAAGGGAATACTAAGTAATTGCCCCATATTCAGAATCATGCCTTCCTCGAACGCTTCCTGATTCTCTTTCCAAAATTCTATAAAAAACCTTGCCGTAAAGATGCAAATCAAGAAGATTCCAAAGATGAAGCCTTCTTTCTTCCATGCGTCTTTTTTGAAATACAGCCACATGCAGAGCGCGAAAGTAAGCAGGTAACATAATGCTTCGTATATTTGCGTCGGGTGACAGGGCTGCGTAAATACCGGCGCTGCTCCCTTTTGCCATGCGTGCAGGTTATCGATAAAACGAAAGCCCCACGGCAAATCGGTTTGCTTGCCGTATACTTCGTGGTTAATAAGGTTGCCGAACCTGATTAACGCAGCAACCAGACCTGTCGGCGTGACAAGTTTGTCGAATGTCCACAACATGCTTTTACGGCTGACTCTTTTAGAGTAAAAATAAATTGCCACGATGATTCCAAGCACGCCGCCATGACTTGCCAGTCCGCCTTGCCAAATGTACAGAATATCTATCGGATGGGCAAGATAATGTCCGGGGTCATAGAACAGGCAATGACCCAGACGCGCGCCGATAACCGTTCCGGCTACCGTATAATACAAAAGAGGATCGATCCATGCGGGATTTAGCTTTTCTCTTTTCCACATTCGCTCTGCAATTTTGTAGCCAACGTAGAAGCCAATCAAAAACATAAGAGCGTACCAGCGAAATTCTCTCGGTCCGATTGTAAATATTGCCGGATCTGCCGTCCATGTGATTTCTAATAAAGACATTTTTCTGAATATTAAGTGTTTATAATTTCAATACATCTATTAATAGACGCAAAAGTAGTAATTATTGGTCGAACTGCAAGCGTCAGGCGAAATTATTTTTTGCTATTATGATAATAATGTCTATCTTTACGTGGCGAATAAATGATTTTTTTTATGTCATATTTTAAAATTCACATACTTGGTTGCGGCGCTGCGACGCCTACGATTTATCACGAGCCTACCTCGCAGGTAGTCGATTGCCGTGATAAACTCTACATGATTGATTGCGGAGAAGGCGTTCAGCTTCAGTTGCGCAAAAACAAAATAGGTTTTAACAGATTGAATCATATTTTTATATCGCATTTGCATGGCGATCACTGCTTCGGACTGCCGGGCGTGATTTCGACTTTCGGGATGCTGGGACGCAGAGCTGATTTGACTGTTCACGGATCGGCGGAAATAGAGACGTTTTTGTCGCCTCTGATAGCGCAGTTTTGTAAAGAATCGCCTTTTAAAGTGCGTTTTAACATTATTGATCCTCTGAAACATGGATTGGTGATGGAAGACCGCTCGTTGAAAGTCTCGTCCATTCCACTTAAACACAGGATTCCGACGTGCGGGTATCTGTTTGAGGAGAAACAGAGAGAGCCACATCTGATACGCGAAATGATAGATTTTTATCATATACCTGTCCGCGAACTTGCAGGAATAAAGCAGGGAAATGACTTTATCGCCGACGATGGAATTGTCGTGCCTAATAATGTCCTTACGCGCCCCGCCGACCCTCCGAAACGGTATGCTTTCTGCTCGGATACAGCGTTCTCGCCTTCAATTGTCGAGTATATAAAAGGCGTTGATTGCCTATATCACGAATCGACATTTCTGGAAAAAGACATGCTTCGCGCAAAGGCGACTTTTCATTCAACGGCGCGACAAGCGGCAGAGATAGCCCGAATGGCGGACGTAAAACAGCTTGTATTGGGTCATTACTCCGCCCGCTACGATGATTTGACCGGTTTCATGGACGAAGCGAGCGCCGTTTTTCAAAATGTAGTTCTGGCGGAAGAAGGCAAAACCATTACATTATAATATACTATTTGACTACTGCTATTTTCGTAACAACGCTCTCGGAAGCGTTTGCTGTTGAGGCTAATACAAGATATATTCCGGTCGCCACGCGATTTCCGCCGTAATTGCGGCAATTCCAGACAAACCGGTTTCCTACCGCCCGCCCCTGATAGATGAGATTGCCGTTTATATCCGTTATTTTTACGTTTGCATTGTTCGTCAAGCCTGTAATGGTGACTTTATCGCTGAACTCCGGACGTACAGGATTTGGAAACGCATAAACGTCGGAAAAAGGCTTGGCTCCGCTGATAACGCCGCTTTTGAAGGAGACAAGTCCATTGTCCGAGCCGAAGAAGACTTCGCCTGTTTTGTCGTTTATGGCGATGCTGTTGATAGAGTTCGACAGCAACGGCGAGTTCTCGAAAGTGAAGTTGTAAATCGTTTCGGAGCCGTCTTCGTTTATCAGGAAAACGCCTGCGCTTGCCGTTCCTATCCATTTCTGATTTTCGGCGTCGACGGCGATGGCTGTGATCGATTCGCCGCTCAGGAAATATGCGTCGCCATCGCGTATGAGCCTCGAACATGCTAATTGCGTGGGATCTTCAATAGCGCGCGAAGGATTGATGCACTTCAACAGTCCGATGTTCGAGCCTATCCAAATTGCGCCGCTCTTGTCTTCCGCCATGCAAAGATATTGACTTGCCGAAATAGATGCTCCGGTGCTGCTTTGAGCGTCTTTGAACGAACTGAAAAAGTTGTATCTGTCGTCGGAGTTGTTGTCTATCGTGCCGTTATCGTCAAGTACCATTATTCCTCCGTCATAAGGGATATTAATCCATTTTTGTCCGTTCGACGTTATCATTATTTTATCTAATTTATCGGCGTAATTGAGAGGCGGATAATACAGAGACACCCATTCGCCGTTAGGTTTGAGAACGGCTATTGCATTATTGGCGCGGCTGTTTGCGACCCACAGATTTGCGTTTTTGTCGAAACAAACGCTTCCTATCCGGACATATTTGTTGTCGTTTGGAATTGCCGACTCCAGCGGGCTGTTAGCCATGTAATGCAATTTGACAAATTCATCATCTTTCAGTTCTATAACGCCTTCGCCATAAGTAGCTATGTAATAATGGCTTGCATCATTGGGATCGACGGCTACTCCCACATAATCATAACTCTTTGAGTCGATAAGTTTTATGATTTCATTATCGGCTTTCGATTCGTCAAAATTATTCCATCTGTCGTTTTCGTAAACCATCAGAGTGCCGGGTCTGAGAAATCTGTCGAGCAACCGCCCGCCTCCGGCTATCAGCAGCTTGTCTTTGTCGAAAATCATGAAAGAGTTGTAGTTGCGTTTGGGACTGTTTATCTCAATGTCCGAGACTATTTTCGTGAATTGGTTGTCACTTCCTTTTTGTATGCCTGTCAGACCGTTAACGCCCGATGCAATCCAGTATTTGCCGTCATCCTTGAGAGACGAAACGCCTTCGATAGCGCCGACGTTTACGTGAATATAATTGTCCGTGTCGAAGAAGACAGTCAGATCGGTCTGCGTGTATGCGAGGAGTTCGCCGGATTGCACCGTCATGTCTTTATATGACTGATTCGCAAGCGTTTTCAATGCTCCTTCTTCCGACTCGTAATATATGCCGCGGCTTTTCACGCAATAGAACAGTCTGTCCTTGAAGACGCAAATTTTAATAATGTCTTTTTCGCTGAACGACGCCCCTGTGAGTTTCTTTTCGTGCCAGACGTTCGGATCGAGAAGGTTGTCTTTCAGATTTGCGCCGAACAGGCCTTCGTCGGTGGCTGCAAGGATGGTTTCTCCCTGAATACAAACAGATTTGACGCTCTTGTTGAGCTTGTACGTGTCGGTTACTTCTTTTTTGTTGAGATTGATAACCATAATCCCGAAATCGGTGGCGAAATATACAAAGTTGTTGTACAGATAAGTGTCGTTGACTTTCTTGCTCTGAATATTTGTCGCATTTTTCAGAAACGGCATGTTCTTGATGCCCTCGCCATCATATAAATCGATGTTGCCGTTGCTGTATATGATTATAAGTATATGATTGTCAGGACTGTATTTGATGGAACTTATGTCGGTGTCGCTTAATCCGCCTTGTTTTGAGTACAGGCGGATTTCGCTGTCTTCTTTTCCGTAACTGAATAAAGAGCCGTTAGCGAGCACATAGACGCGCTCGTTTGTTTCGGCAACGCCTGTCGCCTCATTATAAGCAAGATATGTTTGCCAGTCTTTATTATTCTGCGCTGCGAGGTCATGCGAAAAAATGATTGCAAGGGCTGTTATAATCAGCATTTTCAGGCGGTCGACCAATGAACGTGTGGCAATGGCGCGGTGACTGATTTTATTTTTTACGTTTGACCCCAATTCGGCGAATGTTTCGTTATATCCGTCCGGCTGAAATACAGGGTCGTATCCGAAGCCTTCCTTGCCGCGCTTCTCTTTGACTATATGTCCGTTGACGACGCCTTCAAAAAATTCTTCCGTGCCGTTTACCAACAACGCAATTACTGTGCGGAAGCGGGCTTTACGGTTTGATTTGCCTTCGAGCGCTTTCAGCAACTTTTCCGTGTTTGCCTCCGAATCGTGATTATCTCCGGCATAACGTGCGGAACGTACGCCCGGCTCGCCGTTCAGGGCTTCAACCTCAAGTCCTGTGTCGTCGGCAAAACAATCGTACCCGAAATGCTCTTTTATGTATCCGGCTTTTTGTAAAGCGTTGCCTTCGATTGTGTCCGACGTTTCCGGAATATCGTCCGGACAGCCTATCTCCGACAGACTTACTATGTTGATTTCACCTGAAACTACATCTCTGACTTCTTCAAGTTTATGAGAGTTATTTGTTGCAAAAACAATTGTCTTCATCTATTTTCTGTTTTTATTTTATAACGTGAAACGACGGACAAAATTATTTTTTGCATCATGTTTTTAGTTGGTCAAAGCCCTCTCCGTATACTCCCTGCACATTGCATTGAGATATAAATGCCTGATTGTCTATGCTCTTTACCATGCGAAATATCATTGAACTTTCTCTTTTTTTCGCCAGCAGGATAATTACTTTTGTAGGACTTTTCGAGTATCCGCCTTCGCCGTCGAGCACGGTGCAGCCTCTGCCGAGGTCTTTAATGATTCGTTCTACAATTTCATCGTATTTTTGGGAGAAGATAAGGAATTGCACCGATTGATTATTGGCATTCAGCACTCTGTCGAGGATATACATTTCGGAAAACATTACCACGTATCCGAAAACTATCTTGTCGATATCGTGAAATATCAGATAGGAACAGGCGATAATGACAAAATCGCAGTATAGCAGAGTTCGTCCTATCGAGATGTTTTTGTACTTGTTAACCACAGCTCCGATGATGTCTGTGCCGCCGGTACTTCCGTTTGCCGAAAAGATTATGCCAAGCGCGGCGCCGCTCAAAGCTCCGCCAATAAGTACCGACATGAAAGGCTCGCCTTCCAAAAGCGTTTTGCCGTCTAACAGCCATTCGAAAAACATAAGCGAAAACGTGAGCGAGACTATGCCGAACAATGAATTGATGACGAAACGGCGGCCAAGTATTTTGTATGCTATGATGAGCAGTATCACGTTTACTCCGGCATAAGTGACCGATACCGGTATTTTGGTGACGTAAAAAATGAGCGAACCTACGCCGGTAAGTCCGCCGGGCACTATTTCGTTTGATATGATAAAACCGTTGAAACCAAAGGCATAAATAGATGTTCCAAGTAATATCATAAGATAATCCCGCAGGATATAATAGACTTTTTTAAAAGATTCCTTCATAATTTAAATGACTATATTCACAATTTTATTAAGTACAATAATTATTTTTTTAGGTGTTTTACCTTCTATCCATTTTTGTGCGTTTTCGTCTGCCAAAACCGCTTTTTCAATGTCTTCTTTTGT
>JAITPH010000099.1 GCA_031289515.1 Tannerella sp. | reverse complement strand
AAACAGATCGAAATCAATAGATCTGCGATGGCCGATTTGAAGGGCAATTGCCGTGCCTCCAACCAAATAAAATTCGCGCCGAAAAAGTTTGACTAAAGGAAGCAAATCGCTTTGTGCTCCGTTCAGAATCTCAGGATGCATGCCTGTTAAAGTACAATTCAAAATAATTTCTGATTTCAGGATATATGTTCAACTTTTTCCGGCCGTTCATCCGACGGAAAATATTCGCCACATTCCTGATGCCCAACAACTCAAACAAACGACGAATATCATCCATCGTCCCATAATTCAGCATTGTCTCCACCAGCAATTCGTCGCTTACCGTCTCGCCCTTGTCTTTCGGCGAGTACCAAAACAATGCCTGATGTTCATTGATAAAGTCCTTTACTGCCTGCGTTCTCATTAATATTTACTTGTCTTCTACTCACGGCAAAGCCCCGTCAGTCCCATAACAGGGTTTGACAAAGATCGCACAAAGGTACACATTTGTATCGACTTTTCCGACAAAAATAGAGATAAAAATTCATATTGAGAGATAAATTTGTCTGATAAACTATTTCTAAATGCTTTTATTCTTCAGAGTATAAACCCTTTGAATGATATCAACAACTTTCAAGCCTTCCATGACATTGGTCGTAATCGTTTCGGACGATTGTCCGGAAAGCACATTCACGACATTGCGAATCACATAGTGGTGATTCTGTGCCGAGCCTTTGTATGCTCCGTAGTTATTGCCCGGATTTGTCGGCGCAAGTTCGGGCATCTTGTAATCTTTGACATGACATTCCGAAACCTCGTTCATATATTGTCCGCCGATTTTGATGCTGCCGTTTTCCGCTACTATCAACATGCTGCTTTCCAGATTTTTATCCCATACCGAGGTAGAGTAGTTCAGCGAACCTATGCCCCCGCCTTCTACAAAACGGAAACTGATTACGCCCGAATCCTCAAAATCAGTCAGTTCCGCATGATTGAAGTCGGCAAAGCGTGCTTGAATATCACAAATATCACCGAAAAGCCAGTACATAATATCAATGAAATGAGAGAATTGCGTAAACAGTGTGCCACCGTCCAACGCAACTTTGCCATGCCAGCTTTCCGGCTTGTAATAACGCTCGTCGCGATTCCAATAACAGTTCAGGTGAACCATGTAAATTTTGCCAAGTCTGCCCGATTCTACCATCTCTTTAATCCAAACGGATGGGGGAGAGTAGCGGTTTTGCATCACGCAAAAGACTTGTTTGCTATATTTCAGTCCGGCAAATACAACCTTTTCAGCGTCTGCAACCGTCAGCGCCATCGGCTTTTCGATTACTACGTTATAGCCTGATTCTATGACTTTTATCGCCATTTCGGCATGAAAACCGTTTGGCGTACATATATTAATTACGTCAATTTCGATTTCGCTTTTCAGCAAATCCTCTATATTGCTGAAAAAGGGAACATTATACGCTTCAATTCCAAGCTCTTTGGGGAGCCTGACATCACAGAGGGCGGCGAGTTCGGCATTTGGCTCGCGAGAAATCATTTCTGCATGGCGCTTGCCGATGTGTCCGCATCCTGCTACTGCAAAACGGATTTTTTTCATTTCGGTTATGGATCGGGAGTGAAATCTGCTATGCTCTATACACGGCAAAGCCCCGTCACTCCCATTTGCGGGGCAACAAAGATTGTGCAAATATACGACAAATAAAGCGAAATACAAAATATGACGCGATATTTTTACCGACAGATCATAATCTTTTGCATAAAGCGTTAAGAAAGAGGTACGGAACGAATGTTAGAAGAAAAATTTACCGATAGTTTCGATGATATGGGTTTGTTTTTCGTTGGACATTTCGGAATGGACGGGTAGGGAGAGCACTTCGCTGCAAAGACATTTGGATACGTCGAGATTGCCCGACAGTCGCGCCACCCAGCGATACGCTTCCTGTTCATGCACCGGCATCGGATAATATACCGCCGAAGGAACGTCTTTTTCGGCTAAATATGCCTTTAAAGCATCGCGTTTGCCGTTTTTGACCCGAATGGTATACTGATGATAAACATGAGTAGAAAACCGGCTTTTTTCGGGAATGACAATATCCGGACAACTTTTGAGCGTTTGGTCATAGCGTTCGGCTATCTGCCTGCGGCGTTCCGTAAACTCGTCCATATAATCCATTTTCACGTTGAGAATGGCTGCCTGTACCGTGTCAAGCCTTGAATTTGAGCCGATTATCTTATGATGATATTTTTTCGTCTGACCATGATTGGCGAGTAACCGTATTTGTTCGGCAAGTTCGCCGTCGGATGTAAAGACAGCGCCGCCGTCGCCGTAGCAGGCAAGAGGTTTTGTAGGAAAGAAAGAGGTGACGCCTACATGTCCGAGAGTACCGATTTTTTGATTACGTCCATCCTTATATATATATGTAGCGCCAAGCGATTGGGCGTTGTCTTCGATAATTAGCAGTTTGTATTTGTCGGCGATTTTTTGGATAGCCTCCATATTGCACGACTGACCGAACAGATGAACTACGATTATAGCTTTTGTGCGAATCGTTATTGCGTTCTCTATAAGTTCGGGATTAATATTATATGTATAGGGATCGACGTCGACAACAATCGGAGAAGCTCCTACCGATGCAACCGCTTCGATGGGCGCGATATAAGTGAAGGCAGGCACGATGACGTCGTTTTCATGTCCGATATTCAACGCTTGCAACGCAAATCGAAGAGCATCCGTGCCGTTTCCGCAAGGGACAACGTAAGGAGCGTCCATATACGAAGACAACCGCTTGCAGAAAGCCTTTACCGGAGCGCCGTTGATGAACTCGGCGTTCTCGAAGACGTCCAAAACAGCCCTGTCTATCTCGGTTTTTAGGCGTAAATACTGGCTACTGAGGTCTTTCATTAAACTGCTATTTTACTTCGCTTCCGGGTGAAACCGTCTTTTCCGGAATGATAACAGCCAGACTGCCGTCAGCATTTTCGGCCGAAAGAATCATGCCTTCGGAGGTGACGCTTTTAAGTTTGCGCGGCGCGAGGTTAGCAATGAAACATACCTGTTTGCCTGCAAGTTCTTCCGGTTTGTAGTATCCCGCAATGCCGGAAATGATTGTACGTTTGGCGAGACCGTCGTCGATGGTAAATTGCAACAGTTTATCAGCCTTCGGCACTTTGGTACATTCGAGGACAGTACCTACCCGAATATCAAGTTTCGTAAAATCATCGAAAGAGACGGTTTCGCGAATGGGAGCAGCCTGTTTTTCGGCAGCCTCATTAGCTTTCTTTGTTTCAAGGAGTTTTTGTACCTGTTTTTCGATAACGTCGTCTTCAATTTTATCAAAGAGGAGCGCTGTTGTTCCAAGTTGATGACCGGCTTTGAGCAGTTCGGTAGAGCCTAATTTGTTCCATCCCAAAGGCTTCACATTGAGCATTTTATTAAGTTTATCCATGCTGAAAGGCAGGAAAGGCTCGAAAGCGATAGCGAGGTTTGCCGTTATCTGAAGCGAAATATTAAGAATTGTTGCGACCCGATCCATGTCTGTCTTCGCTAATTTCCAAGGCTCGGTATCGGCGAGATACTTGTTGCCGATACGGGCGAGGTTCATCGCTTCCTTTTGGGCGTCGCGGAAATGGTATGTATCAAGAAGTTTTTCCACGTCGGTTTTAACTTCGGCAAATTCTTTGAGAGTATTTTTGTCGTAATCCGTCAGTTCGCCGCATCCGGGCGTTATATTATCGAAATATTTTCCGGTCAGGACTAATGTCCTGTTGACGAAATTTCCGAGGATAGCCACGAGTTCGTTGTTATTGCGAGCCTGAAAATCTTTCCATGTGAAGTCATTGTCTTTTGTTTCGGGAGCATTAGCAGTCAGGACATAACGCAGGACGTCCTGTTTGCCGGGCATGTCTTCGAGATATTCGTTGAGCCAGACAGCCCAGTTGCGCGAAGTCGAAATCTTGTCGTTTTCGAGATTCAGAAACTCGTTAGCCGGAACGTTATCGGGCAGTATGAAAGAGCCTTCGGCTTTGAGCATGGTCGGAAAAACGATGCAATGGAAGACGATATTGTCTTTTCCGATGAAATGAACCATTTTAGTCGTCGGGTCTTTCCACCATTTTTCCCAATCGTCGGGACGCAATTCCTTAGTGTTGGAAATATATCCTATCGGAGCGTCAAACCACACATACAGCACTTTGCCTTCAGCGCCGTCAATGGGAACCGGTATGCCCCAATCGAGGTCGCGGCTTACGGCTCGCGGTTGCAGACCCATGTCGAGCCAGCTTTTGCATTGTCCGTAAACGTTTGGTTTCCATTCCTTATGGTCTTCCATAATCCATTTACGGAGGAACGGCTCGTATTTGTCGAGCGGGAGATACCAGTGTTTCGTCTCGCGCATAACCGGACGGCTACCGCTGATTGTCGATTTCGGAGTTTTCAGGTCGTTAGGACTTAGCGACGTTCCGCAAGCCTCGCACTGGTCGCCGTAGGCTTTTTCATTTCCGCAATGCGGGCATGTGCCTGTAATATAGCGGTCTGCGAGAAATTGTTTTGCTTCTTCGTCATAGTATTGTTCGCTTGTCTTTTCTTCGAAGACGCCTTTGTCGTAGAGCGTCCTGAAGAAGTTGGAAGCCACCTGATGATGGGTATCGGAAGTTGTACGTGAATAAATATCAAACGAGATACCGAAATCTTCGAATGATTTTTTGATGATGCCATGATAGAGGTCTACAATAGTCTGCGGCGTAACTCCCTCTTTTTTTGCGCGTAGAGTGATCGGGACGCCATGCTCGTCGGATCCGCCGATGAACAGCACTTCTTCGCCCTTGAGACGAAGATAACGCGCATAGATATCGGCCGGTACGTATACTCCGGCGAGGTGTCCTATGTGGACAGGTCCGTTGGCGTATGGCAGCGCTGAAGTGATAAGTGTTCGTTTGAAATGTTTATCTTCCATTTGCAATCATAATTTTGGTCGCAAAGGTATGAAAAAATCCGATAATAACACAAAATCTTGTCTTGCTTTTATTGGATTGAGCGAAAAAAGCAGGCATTTCATTTCGATTGACCTATCCATTAATTGTTCTATTTCCATTTGTCGGGTCGCTTCAAAACGAAGCCGTCCGGAAGTGTTACGATTTCAGGGAGCAAACAGTCTTCGTAAAGTTTGCGGTCGGAAAGATTTTAGACTATCACTTTTTGCTTTTTCTCTTCCATGTCTTTTTCATAAAAAAAACCCCTCTGCAATTGAGGGGTAAGCCTTAGTCTTTCCCAACTAAGGGGAGCCTGTATTATTTCTAATACGCAGCAAAGATACTATATTATTTTATTACTGCCAAATAAAATATGATTTTTAAAGAACCAGCATTACTTCATCCATCCGGATAATGTCAGACGTCTCTATTTTCAAATGTTCACTTTATATGTATGTACGCGCGTTAAAATTCTATTCCGAGTTTTAGGGTGAAACATCCGGCTCCCTGGGCTTCATACGGAGCGCCGCTTTTATCTTTTATGTAATAGAAGCCATAACCTCCGTCTTGGGGTATGCCGCCATAGCCTTGGTATGAATAGCCTAAACTTAAAGTGGCGCCAATCATATTCGTCATCTGATATTTTATGCCTATTGCCGGATTCATGTACATGCCCATGCCGCCGAATCCGTCGCTAAGATTAAACGCATAACCGATGCGGAGCATGGCAAAAGGTACGATAGATGGGTTTGCGAGAGGGAGGTATCCGCGAATATCCACAAATATCGGGAGGGTATAGAATGAAGAGTCTATTGCGTGCATATACGTGACGGAATCCATAGGATATTTGTCGGTATTAACATATTGGGGATATTTTTCCGTACCCATATTCGCTTTAAGTAGAGGGTCGCGTGCATTATAGACATGCAATCCCACGCCTGCGCCTACAAAGAGATAGTCGTTAATCTGAAAACCGTGGCTGGTATTTACCTCGAAAGAGCCTTTTTCGCCGGTTCCGCCTACAGCCATGGAATAGCCCAAGTCGAAAGTGCCCTTGTAGCCTCCGGTAGAGGATGAATAGTCATCTTCGTATGTGTCCTGACGGCGAGGAGCGGCCGGTTTCTTTGTTGTCTGCTGTTTGGTTGTTCGGGCGGATGTTGAGGAGCTTCTGCCGCGCGAGACACGTTTAACGTCGTCCATTGAGTATTCGTAGATTTTGCCTGCTGCAGTGCGTATGCTGACGAAATCGTCAGGCTCGAACTCTTCGATTGTACCTTTTATGACACGTCCGCTTATCAGGTAAAGGGCGTCGGGCGAGTTGTCGTCATCAGTCTGAGACGAGGCGGCGTTACTGCGGGAATCGGTATTGCGTTGAGACGAAGATGTGCCTCTTGATGTTTGCGCCGGTTTATTCGTATTGTCATTAGTCCGGAGATTGGATTCGTTGTTATAGCTTTCCATTTGCTGTGCTATACGGCGACGGCGGACGTTTGACGGCGATTCTACCGGAGCGTTATTGCGTTCGGTTGCAGTTTTGGGCGTATATTCCATACTTTCGTCGCGATAAGCGATGCCCATTATTTCGATATCGTTGCTATTGTCGTTTTCGGGAACGTCCATGATGAGGATTGTCGTTCCACCGATGGCAGCGGCTTTCTTCTTGAGTTGCTGTACGGCGTCTTTATAGCTTATGCTTGATACGGCGTTCACTCTTTTCAGTCGCGTCATGCCGCTGACTTCCGACTCCATGAATGTTGTTTTTACGTCTTGCCAGAATATCTCGTCGTTGTTCGACAATCTTGATCCCGACGAAGTCGAGCGGTTTGAGGAAGCGGCGTCCGACGGCGTTGTACGGCTTGTAGTCGTACTTCTTTGGGAACGCTGGCCTTCGTCGAAAACATCTTTCCTGCCATTTTCGTACTGGATGTAGGAAATAGCCGACTTGGGGCGTTTGTACACAGGAGTCTCGCCGGGGTAAACATACTCCACGTCATCCTCGACGATTCGTTGGACGTATACTTCAATAGTTCTGCCGTTACGCAGCACAAGTTTATCTTGCGCCTGAAGGCTGAATATAGCTCCGAAAAGCAATAAAAGAAAAACAAATTTTTTTTTCATATCTACTTTTTTTACACCTTACCGTTTCCTTTGCAAGGATTATCATAATCATCACGGGCGTGGAAACAACTGAATATCAAAACATTAAGCTACCAAAAATCAATTTTCGATATTCAACGCCCGTTATTCAGCATATATCTTCATTACCTGAAACGGTGCAAAGGTAAGACAAAGAGTTTGAAAAATCAAATATATTTCAAAAATAATTTTTTCAGAGGGCAAATAATCTTCAAAAAAAACGTTGCCGGAATAAAAATTTGCGGTCATATTTTGTAAATCGTACAACATTTACTACCTTTGTCCGATTATTTAACAGATGTACATAAAATTCGGAAGAAGAGATTCCGAAAAGAGGTAAGATTTAACAAGAAAAAAGATGAATGTAATTAACAAGACGATTGATTTGGGCGACGGTAGAACCATCGCCATTGAGACAGGACGGCTGGCTAAGCAAGCTGATGGAGCTGTCACTGTTCGTATGGGTAACACGGTGTTGCTTGCTACCGTATGCGCGGCAA
>JAITPH010000079.1 GCA_031289515.1 Tannerella sp. | reverse complement strand
TTGAGTACGGCTGTCCTCCGGTTGCTGTTGCGACAGGCCGGGCAGCGAACAGCAAAGCGTCAGTATCAGGGCAAATACGTGTTTCATGGCATCAGTTTGTTGATTAAATGTACCGTATGGCAAGCTACGAGAGCAGCCGTTTCCGTTCTCAGCCTACTTTCGCCGAGCGAAACGGGCCGGAATCCTTCCGACAGGGCGGCAAGAATCTCTTCGCGGCTGAAGTCGCCTTCGGGACCTATGAGTATCAGTGCGTCCCTGCCGGAGGCATAAACTTCGTTTATGAAAAATCTTCCGGTTTCGTCGCAGTGAGCTATCATTTTGCACGGGGGAAAATCCTGCGATATAAAATTCCTGAAGTCGGTCATTTCGTTTATCCGGGGCAAATATGTTTTCTGCGACTGTTTCATGGCGTTTATTGCAATTTTGTTTAACCGTTGCAGCTTGATTTCCCTGCGTTCGGAATAGCGGCAGTTCAGGCATGTTATCGTATCGACGCCTATTTCCGTCGCTTTTTCGACAAACCACTCCGTGCGGTCCATGTTTTTTACCGGCGCGATTGCGATATGTACCCGATAGTTCCGGAGAGGCTTTTGAGGTATCCGTTCGACGATGTTCACGAGGCATTGCCGGGAATGGATTTTCTCCAGAACGCATTTGTAAAGGACGCCTTTTCCGTCGGTAACGGAGATTGGCGCGCCTTCCGCGAGGCGCATGACATTCGAGCAGTGATGCGATTCTTCATCCGGCAAGGCGGGTACGGAGGCAATATCCGGGGCGTAAAACAGCTGTTCCATTATACTTTTGTTTTGCCGTCTTCGTCCCTGCGCGCGAGTTCGTCCCTGTATATTTTGGCAAACTCGTAGTTTTCGCCGGCTATCGCCTTGTCCATGCGCTTTTTGAGGTCTTTCTTTTTCAGCGCGCGCAGCTGTTCACTTAGCTTTGAGACGTTTCCGAGGTCGTCCATTGTGAGTTCTTCGGGCAGCGATTCGGTTTCGGCGACGGATTCTTCAAGAACGATGTTGCACTCGTCAAGTATCGATTCGCGCGTAAAAATGGGCGAATCCGTCCGCAACGAAATGGCTACGGCGTCCGACGTCCGCGAATCCACGTGTATGGTATTCTGTCCGTCCGACATGGCGATGTCCGAGTAAAAGACGCCGTCCAGAAATTTATGGATGAATATCTCGACGATGCGGTAACCGGTCTTGCCGATGAGATCGACGATGAGATCGTGCGTGAGCGGGCGCGGCGAGTTGAAGCCCTGCAGCGCTATTGCGATGGACTGCGCCTCATACGTTCCTATTATTACCGGTATCCGTCTGTAGCCCTCGTCCGACAGTATCAGGGCGTAAGCTCCCGACTGTATCTGATTGCTTGTTATACCCAGAACTCTTAGTTTTATTTTCTTGTCTTCCATACATCATTTTCCGAAGTGATTCTCAATTTCTCCCAAAGCCGTATCTTTCAGTAAAACCTTTTTTTCCTTGTCTAACAGATATATCGTCGGGAATCTCTTAATATTATACAGTCCTTCCATATTTATTTTCTGTTCGGCGTCGCGCGAATACAGCCACGAGTTCAGGACTTCCGGTTTGTGCTGTTTCCATAAATCCACCTCGTCGCCGGTATAAACCGTCAGTATTTTCAGTTTTCCCTGACTTATGAGGTCGTTTATCAGCGGCGAGACGATAAGCCGTTTGGTGAGCGCGAGGCAAATGTCGCATCCCGGATCGCTGAAATACAGTAATGTATAGTCGGCTTCGATGGAATGCAGATTTCCCGTTTCGCCGTTCGTCAGTGTATAGACGAAATCGTTTGCCATGTCGCCTTTGCGGTTTGTCAGGACGCTTTCGAGAAGAAACCGCGGGCGGATTTTTTCGATGTCTTCCAGCAGCGATGTTTGCATCGCGTATCGCATGAAGGGGATGAATTTTTCTTCGTCGCACATCGGGGAGGTTGCCTCATAATGGTATTTCTCGCCGATTTTCAGGATGAAGAGGAACGTTTGGCGGTCGTCTTCAGCCTTTTTCATCAGCGTATTCACCGACTTCTCCGTCGCGTCGGCCGGTATAAGCGACAATATTTCGAGATAGTCCACGAAACTGCGTTCCAGAAAGTCGTCTTTCATCAGAAACGCGGTATCTCTGAAATTGTACCTGTCCCAGTAGTGCAGGGCGAGATAGCCGGCTCGCCCTGCAGGCTCGGTTATTTCGCGCGGCATGTCGGGCATCATCCTCAAAATCGCCGAATCAGGTTGCTGAGCGCGGCAATTGGTTGTTATAGCAGCTATAACGGTGCAAATAGCGGTTATGTTATAAAATTTCTTCATCAGATTATAAATTTTGATACAAAGGTAAAACATATCGCTCTCAATAGCAAAAGAAAAGTCGTTTTTTTGCAGAAAAGTTGAAAAAACGTTCATATTATGCTGCTTAAATTATCCGTATTTTTGGCGTATTATAGGTAAAAATCCATTTTTATGGCGTACATTTGCTCCGCTTATTGAGAGAAGTTAAATGATAGACAAGCTAACGGCAGATAAGATATTTGACTCCGCACAGATAGTGGATGTGGTGTCGGATTTTGTCACTCTGAAGAAGAGGGGAGTGAATTATGTCGGTCTGTGTCCGTTTCATGCGGACAGTTCGCCGTCTTTTTACGTGTCGCCCTCGAAGAATATATGCAAATGTTTCTCTTGCGGCGAGGGCGGTACGGCTGTGCAGTTTATTATGAAGCACGAACAGATTGCATATCCGGAGGCTTTGCGCTATCTTGCAAGGAAATACGGCATCGAGGTAAAGGAACGCGAGTTGACCGACGACGAAAAGCGTATCCGGAGCGAGCGCGAGAGCATGATGGTGGTGAACAGTTGGGCGCAGAAGTTCTTCACATCCCGGCTTAACGGACATGAAGAGGGACAGACGGTCGGGATGCCGTACTTTGTCGAGCGCGGTTTTCGCGAAGATATAATACGGAAGTTTCAGTTGGGATATAGCCTTGTCAGGCGCGACGACCTTTACCGGAGCGCCCGGGAACAGGGTTTCAACGAATCGTATCTTTTGAGTACCGGACTTGTCTACAAGCGCGAAGACGGCTCGATTACAGACCGCTTTCACGGTCGCGTGATTTTTCCGGTGCATACCTTGAGCGGCAGGGTCGTCGCTTTCGGCGGGCGTATACTGGGGAAGAAAGACAAGGTTGCAAAATACGTAAATTCGCCCGAAAGCGAGATATATCACAAGAGTAATGAATTGTACGGCATATATTTCGCCAAGCAGGCTATAAACAGGGAAGACAGATGCTATCTTGTAGAAGGTTACACGGACGTTATTTCGATGCACCAGTCGGGGATAGAGAACGTAGTCGCTTCGTCGGGAACGTCTCTGACATCCGGCCAGATAAGGATGATTCACCGTTTTACCAACAATATCACAGTCCTTTACGACGGAGACGCAGCCGGTATAAAAGCCTCGATACGGGGTATCAATATGTTTCTCGAAGAAGGGATGAACGTGAAGGTCGTCCTTTTGCCCGACGGAGAAGACCCCGATTCGTTTGCCCGCTCGCGCAATTCGTTTGACTTCAATCTGTTTATGAAAGAGCATGAGGTCGATTTCATCCGCTTCAAGGCAGATTTGTTTCTGAATGACGCTAAAAATGATCCGATTAGGAAGGTGAATCTTATCAAGGACGTGATGGAATCCATCGCCGTCATACCCGATAATATCACCCGCTCGGTATACATTCGGGAATGCAGTCAGATTCTGAACGAGAAGGAGCAGGATTTGATAAATGAGGTGATAAGGATTCGCAGCCTTAGAAAAACAGCCGTCAGACCGATGGTGGAAAGACAGCAGGCGGCTATCCGTAAGGACGAAGACGGCTCGAAAGAAAAAATCACCACTGCTGAAGACGCGCCGAAAATCCCTGTCGCCGAAAATATTACTCGTGCTGACGAAAGCGTCGCTCCCAAGCCTCGCGTCGGACCGTCTCCTTTTGAAAAATATGAATCGGCATTGGTCAAGTATTGCGTCAGTTTCGGCGAACGCCCCCTTTTTGCCAACGACGGAGCAAAGTACGGATACGACAAGCCTTTTGTGAAGGTCGCCGAATATATTCATAAGGAGCTGAAAAAGGATGGCATCGAATTGCAGAAGCCGATATACAAACAGGTAATCGAAGAAGCTGTAGCCGGATGCGACGATGACGATTTTGTCGCAAGCCGCTATTTCCTCACCCATATCGACTTGGAAATTAGCAAGCTGGCCGTAAATATGATGAGCAACAAGTATAGTTTGAGCAAATATTTCAAAAATCATGAAGACGTGGCGTTGCTTCACGCAAGAATTACCGGCGACGAGCAGAAGGCTTTAGCCGAAAAGAAAGCCGAAAAAGAGCATGAACAGAGAGAAATAGAACGCTGGGTCGTAAACGACATATATGTTTTGAAATACGAATATGTGAAGCACGAAATAGATGAAATCAACAGGCAGATAAAGGAGTTTCAGGCGGACGAGGCAAAAGTGACGGATCTGATGATACGGAAAATGGCTTTGGACAGAAAAAAACGTTCTTATAGCAAGGAATTGGGCGAAAGGATAATAATTTCGAGATAAGACAGTTATAAATAAAAAAAGTATATTTATGAATTTTTTAGAGACGAGGGAAGTAGTTAAGCAGTTTACTAATCATTGCGCTTTGAACAGGGTGAGTATCAGTGTTTCCGGCGGAAAGATATTTGGGTTGCTCGGTCCGAACGGCGCAGGCAAGACGACGTTGATTCGGATTATCAACCGTATAACAGCGCCCGACAGCGGCGAAGTGATAATCGACGGCAAGCCATCACAGTCGTCCGACATCTATCGAATAGGATATATGCCGGAAGAACGCGGTTTGTACAAGAAAATGAAAGTAGGAGAGCAGGCGCTTTATCTCGCTCAACTCAAGGGTCTTAGCGCAGCCGAAGCCAAACGCCGCCTGACGGTATGGTTTGAGAAGTTCGACATTATGCAATGGTGGAACAGGAAAATCGAAGAGCTGTCGAAAGGTATGCAACAGAAGGTGCAGTTTATAGTGACTATAATACACGAGCCTGATTTGCTGATATTTGACGAGCCTTTCAGCGGATTCGACCCTATCAATACGGAGCAACTCAAAAGAGAAATACTCGAATTGAAAAACTCCGGCAAGACGATCATTTTTTCTACTCACAACATGGCGTCGGTCGAAGAAATTTGCGACGATATAGCCCTGATTAACAAGTCGGAAGTAGTTTTGTCGGGCGATGTGAACGAGGTGCGTAACCGTTTCCGGACAGGAACGTTTAATGTCAGCGTTGTCGGCGACAAGATTGTCGCTTCGCCGGAATCGTTTTCCGTCTTGTCCGAAACGACCGGACAAAACAGTATTATTAATGTACGAATCCGCAAGGAGAGGGAAATCGGCAATTCCGAACTGCTCAATATCCTGATCCGAAACCATGAGATAGTTTCGTTTGCCGAAGAATTGCCTTCGATGAACGATGTTTTCCTTAAAGTAGTTGCAAATAAACATATTAACTGACTTATAAAATCAAAACAGATGAAAAAAATAGGAATAATTATCAGGCGCGAGTTTTTGCGCAGAGTGAATAAGAAGTCATTTATCATTCTAACGTTGTTAGCGCCGGTGATTTTTGCGGCGATGGTGTTTGTACCGTTATGGCTTTCGACGATAAAAAGCAGCGATTTGTATGAAGTGGCGATACAAGACCGTACCGGCAAGTATGCTTCACTGTTCAAGGATACCGATTATTTCCGGTTTGTGCCGGCCGACAACTCCGAATCGTTTGAGAATACGAGCGATAGACGTTCCGGCAGTTTCGCTTTGCTCGAAATAACCGACGATCTGCTGAACGACCGGAAAGCCGTCACGCTCAAATCGGAGAAACAGGTTCCTACAGACCTCAAGCGAGAAGTGAACCGGATATTAAGCAAGTATCTGGAAGATGAAAAACGAGCTTCGTTTAATATTCCCAATCTCGACGAGATTATTGAGAAAAGCCGCGTGCATATTGACATTAAGACGGTTAAATGGGAAAAGGACGGCAGCGTCAGCGAGTCGTCTACGGAGATTGCGAGCGGCATCGGCATGTTGTTTACGTTTATTATTTATATGTTTATATTAATGTACGGTGCAATGGTCATGCAGGGCGTGATGGAGGAGAAGACAAACCGTATCGTAGAAGTCATGATTTCGTCGGTGCGTCCGTTTGATTTGATGATGGGAAAGATTGTCGGAATAGGACTTGTCGGACTGACGCAACTTTTTTCCTGGTTCATACTTACATTTTTGCTGGTAAGCGTCGGCGGAATGTTTCTGGGATTGGAAAGCGGCGGACAGGATATAGTCGCCATGCAGGCAGGAGCTGCCGAAATGCCTGAAATTGCCGGTCTGTTGTCCAAGTTGAGTTCTTTTAATTTTATCGAGATAATATTTTATTTCGTTTTGTTCTTTATCGGCGGCTATATCTCGTATGCTTCGCTCTTTGCGGCTATCGGCGCTGCGGTCGATAATCCGGAGGATTCGCAACAGTTTATGACGCCGATGATGGCCTTTTTGATTTTTGCCGTTTATGCAGGTATGTATAGCGTTCAGAATCCGGACGGACCGTTTGCTTTCTGGTGTTCGTTGCTGCCGTTTACTTCGCCGGTTGTTATGATGGTCCGTATTCCGCACGATATACCGTTCTGGCAGATACTTGTTTCATTAGTATTGCTTTACGGATCGGCGATATTCTTTGTATGGCTGTCTGCAAAGATTTACCGCGTCGGAATATTAATGTACGGAAAGAAGCCAAGTATGAAAGAGATTGCCCGCTGGATCAAGTATTAGGCGTTAGCCTAAATATGCTTTTAGCAGTTTGCTGCGCGAGCCTTGTCGCAGGCGTCGGATGGCTTTTTCCTTTATCTGACGCACGCGCTCGCGGGTGAGACCGAATTTGTCGCCAATCTCTTCAAGCGTAACTTCTTGGCAGCCAATGCCGAAAAACATCTTTATGATTTCGCTTTCCCTGTCCGTCAATGTGGAAAGCGCACGGTCTATCTCCTTCGACAGCGATTCGTTCATCAATTCGCCGTCGGCTATCGGAGCGTCGTCGTTTACCAAAACGTCCAGCAGACTGTTGTCTTCGCCTTCGATAAAAGGCGCGTCGACCGATATGTGACGGCCGGATACCTTTAGCGTATCGGAAATCTTGTCTACCGGAATATCAAGTTCGGCAGCCAACTCTTCCGGCGACGGCTTGCGTTCGTTTTCCTGCTCGAATCGCGAGAATGCCTTGCTTATCTTGTTCAGCGAGCCGACCTGGTTAAGAGGCAAACGCACGATGCGCGACTGTTCCGCCAAGGCTTGAAGTATGGATTGACGAATCCACCACACTGCATACGAAATAAATTTAAAGCCTCTCGTCTCGTCGAACTTCTCCGCAGCTTTTATCAAACCCAGATTGCCTTCATTTATAAGGTCGGGAAGGCTTAATCCCTGATTTTGATATTGTTTTGCAACAGAGACGACAAAACGAAGGTTAGCTCTCGTGAGTTTTTCCAACGCACGACGATCGCCTTTTCTAATGGCTTGAGCCAACTCGACTTCTTCTTCTACCGTAATCAAATCTTCACGACCTATCTCCTGAAGGTACTTGTCTAATGAAGCGCTCTCACGGTTTGTAATGGATTTTGTTATTTTTAACTGTCTCATACTAATACCCTGATGTATATTTGGGGTGCAAAGGTAGTGCATTTTTTTGAGAATGCACTACTTTGCACCTCTTTTTTTTCTTTTTTTTGATAGATTTTTAATCTACCAGGTCGATGGCATAATGTCTGGTCGCCCCTGTATTAGGATAGAATCCCTTGATTAGCAATCCTTTTTCTTCGGCGTTTCCTTTCATTATTTTATCTACGATACTGTAAAAATCTTCGGGCGTCTGAATCTTCAGGTCGTTAACTATCATAATAACGAAGCCTTTGTTTATGCCGCATTCCTTGATTTTGCCTTTTGAGATGTTATAGACTTCGACTCCGTAGCTTACTCCGTATTCGCGCTTTTCCTTGTCGCTCAGCGGTTTGAATGCCGCTCCGAGTAATTCGGCGCTGTCGCCGCCTTTCATTATCTCCGTATTACCCTGCGCATTTCGGAGTTCGACGGTATA
>JAITPH010000054.1 GCA_031289515.1 Tannerella sp. | reverse complement strand
AACTGCCGGCCGGCATATACAACGACACCCTGCGCATCCGCGATTCGAAGCACGGAATATCCGTTTCGATAGCCCTTCACCTGATGGTACAGACCTACGTACCGCCGCGTCCGACGTACCGTTCCGTAACGCTGCCCGTACTCGTCGGCGCAAAAACCGACCCGCTCGGAGGCTGGTATTACTGGGTAGAAAGCCGCGACACGTTCACGTTCCTCATAATCCCCGACGAAGGCTACACCCTCGAAAAGATCAGCGTAACAACCGGCCTGCCATGGCGCGACAACGACGATTACATCGTCCTCAAGTACAATGAAGACGGAACCGTAAAAGTAATCCTCTACATGGTAAACGAAAACATCACGATAACAATAAGCGGCGTGCAGCTGCGCAACGACACCGGCAACAGCCCGCCCGACGACAGCCCGACAGCCGCCTGGTCGCATTCCGGCAACCTCCACGCCACGACGCCCCAGCCGCAACAGCTGCGAATCTATTCCGTACTCGGCACGCTCGTGGAATCGCGGCAACTGCCCCCCGGCGAAACAGTCATCCCCCTGCCCAAAGGCATATACATAGTCCGAATAGGCAACATGGCACGAAAAGTAATCGTGAAGTAAGCAACCGGCAATAGACAATAAGCAAAGGACAATAAAGAACGGCGTCCGTCAATATTACATTGACGGACGCCGTTGCTTTTCCCCCTCCGGTCATGTCGACCGGAGCGAAGCGGAGTGGAGACATCTCGTGTGTCGGCTAGCAGATGTCTCCACTGCGTTCCTTCGTCGCTTCGGTCGACAAGACAGCCCTTTCGTCATTTTTCTTTTTGCCAAACACGTTTAGTAACCTCCTCGCAATGACGGACACCACGGACACCGCGCCCACCGTCATAACAGGAGCGTCGTCGACATGACCGGTTTCTTTCATTGTCAATTCTCAAGTAAAGACAAAATATTTTGCGGCTTTTTCTTGCAAGTTATAATTTAATTGCCGACCTTTGCACCGGATTTATAATAGAAAAATTTGAAACTCTTCCGGCGCACCTTGTGAAAGATGTAAGGAAAAAAGTTGATTTTATAGTACATATAAGGTTTAACTTTAGGTGTTTTTTTTTTGGAGTGGCATGTTCCGGCGACGGAGCGTGCCGCTTTTTTAATATGAAGAAATACGCCGCCGCAATCTTACAAAACAGAACGTCCGGAAAGAAAAATCTACGCAATCGTAAGAAAAAGTATTGTATATCCGGAAATTGTACATACCTTTGCAGATAGAAAAGAGAATATAATACAACAATTAAAGCAAAAGATATGGACAGATTATTCATTTTCGACACAACGCTGCGCGACGGCGAACAGGTGCCCGGCTGCCAGCTCAACACGGTCGAGAAGATACAGGTGGCAAAAGCCCTCGAATCGCTCGGCGTCGACGTGATAGAAGCAGGCTTTCCGGTATCCAGTCCCGGCGATTTCGATTCCGTCGTCGAGATTTCAAAAGCAGTAACATGGTCTACGATATGCGCCCTCACGCGCGGCGTCGAAAAAGACATCGACGTAGCCGCCGACGCCCTCCGCTACGCCAAACGCAAACGCATACATACCGGAATAGGCACGTCGGACTATCACATCCGCTACAAGTTCAACTCCACGCGCGACGAAATACTCGAACGCGCCGTCGCCGCCACGCGGTATGCACGTAAATACGTCGAAGACGTCGAATTTTACTGCGAAGACGCCGGCCGGACGGACAACGAATACCTCGCCCGCGTCGTCGAAGCCGTCATAAAGGCCGGCGCAACGGTCGTGAACATACCGGATACGACAGGCTTCTGTCTGCCGTCCGAGTTCGGCGCGAAGATAAAATATCTGACGGAACACGTCGACGGCATAGACCGCGCGACGCTCTCGACGCACTGCCACAACGACCTCGGCATGGCGACGGCAAACACGGTCGCAGGCGTCGTGAACGGCGCGCGGCAAGTCGAGGTAACCGTAAACGGAATCGGCGAAAGAGCCGGAAACACCTCGCTTGAGGAAGTCGTCATGATATTCAAGTCCCACAAAACGCTCGGCATCGACACCAACGTCAACACCCAGCGCATATATTCGACGAGCCGCATGGTATCGAGCCTGATGAACATGCCCGTACAGCCGAACAAGGCGATAGTCGGGCGAAATGCCTTTGCCCATTCGTCGGGAATACATCAGGACGGCGTTCTGAAAGACGCCAGCACGTATGAAATAATCGACCCGAAAGACGTCGGAATCGACGACAACTCGATCGTGCTGACGGCCCGAAGCGGACGCGCGGCGCTGAAGCACCGGCTGCAAGTCCTCGGCGTCGCCGTCGAACAGGACAGGCTCGACGACGTCTACCGCGATTTCCTCAAACTGGCCGACCGCAAAAAGGATATTAACGACGACGACATCATGCTGCTTCTCGGCGACGGACTTAAAGCCTCTCACCGCATCAGGCTGGAATATCTTCAGGTCACGTCCGGGAAGGGCGTCCGCTCGGTGGCAAGCGTCTGTCTCAACATATCGGGCGAGAAGTTCGAGGCTGCGGCGTCGGGAAACGGTCCCGTCGATGCGGCAATCAAAGCCGTGAAGACGATAATCCGCCGCCGGATGACGATTCGCGAGTTCCTGATTCAGGCTATCAGCAAGGGCAGCGACGACATGGGAAAAGTTCACATACAGGTGGAATACGAGGGAAACGTGTACTACGGATTCGCGGCAAATACGGACATCATCGCCGCATCCGTCGAGGCATTCATAGACGCAATAAACAAATTTGTAAAATAGATATATACGATATGAAAACATTGTTTGACAAGATATGGGACTCGCACGTCATCGCGACGATAGAAGACGGTCCCTCGCAGCTGTTCATCGACAGGCTGTACTGTCACGAGGTGACAAGTCCGCAGGCATTCGACGGTCTCCGTTCGCGCGGATTGAAGCCGCTGTGTCCCGCGCGAATCTTTTGCATGCCCGACCACAATACGCCGACGCACGATCAGGACAAACCGATCGAAGACCCTGTTTCAAAGATGCAGGTCGATACGCTGGAGCGGAATGCGGCGGAGTTCGGGCTGGCGCATTTCGGCATGATGCACCCCCGGAACGGCGTCATTCACGTCGTGGCGCCGGAACGCGGACTGACGCTTCCCGGCATGACGATAGTCTGCGGCGACAGCCATACGTCGACGCACGGCGCACTCGGCGCGGTGGCGTTCGGAATAGGAACGAGCGAGGTCGAAATGACGCTCGCCTCGCAATGTATCCTTCAGCAAAAGCCGAAGACGATGCGGATACGTGTCGAGGGCGCTCTCGGCGAATGCGTGACGGCAAAGGACGTTGCGCTCTATATAATCTCGAAGATGACGACGAGCGGCGCGACCGGCTATTTCGTCGAATACGGCGGCTCGGCAATCCGCAGTCTCTCGATGGAGGGACGGCTGACGCTCTGCAATCTCTCGATAGAGATGGGTGCGCGCGGCGGCATGATTGCGCCCGACGAAATCACATTCGACTATATCCGCGGACGCGAATACGCTCCGTCGGGCGAGGCGCGGGACAGGGCTTTGGCTTACTGGAAAACGCTTGAGAGCGACGACGACGCCGTGTTCGACGAAGAAGTCGTTTTTGCCGCCGAAGATATTGAGCCGATGCTGACTTACGGAACCAATCCGGGCATGGGCGTCGGCATAACTCATGCCATACCCCGTTCTCTTTCGATGGATGAGGGCGGACGCGCTTCTTTCCTGAAATCGCTCGATTATATGGGCTTCAACGAGGGCGAACCGTTGATTGGGAAGCGTATTGATTATGTCTTCTTAGGCTCTTGCACGAACGGCCGTATCGAGGATTTCAGGATGTTTGCATCGCTGGTGAAGGGACGGCGGAAGGCTGACGGCGTTACGGCTTGGCTTGTTCCCGGTTCGTGGATGGTTGCCGACCTGATTCGCGAGGAAGGACTTGACAGGATATTTGCGGATGCGGGATTTGAACTGCGACAGCCGGGCTGCTCGGCGTGCCTTGCAATGAACGACGACAAGATACCGGCCGGTAAATATGCAGTGTCTACGTCTAACCGGAATTTTGAGGGGCGTCAGGGACCGGGCGCGAGGACTGTTCTGGCAAGTCCGCTTGTTGCCGCCGCCGCTGCTGTTACCGGGGTTATTACCGATCCGCGACGGCTTTTATAGTTGAAAGTTTAAAGTCACATGTTTAAAGTTAGGATAATGTTATGAAAGAAAAATTTACGAGACTTACAAGTACATGTGTCCCTCTTCCGCTGGAAAATGTGGACACAGACCAGATTATACCTGCCCGCTTCCTGAAATCTACGACAAAGGAAGGCTTCGGCGATAATCTGTTTCGCGACTGGCGCTACGACGAGCAGGGAAACAAAATAGAATCGTTCGTGCTGAATGATCCGGCGTATTCCGGCAAAATCCTCGTGGCAGGAAAGAATTTCGGTAGCGGCTCAAGTCGCGAACATGCTGCATGGGCTATCGCCGGATATGGTTTCAGAGTAGTTGTATCGAGCTTTTTTGCCGATATTCACAAGAATAACGAACTCAACAACGGCGTCCTTCCGGTCGTTGTAAGCGACGGATTCCTGTCCGCACTGTTTGCTTCCGTCGCACAAAATCCGCGCACGGAGGTGGAAATAGACCTTCCGGCACAGACAATAACAAACCTCGCGACAGGCAAAAGCGAGAGCTTTGAAATAAACGGCTACAAGAAATACTGTCTGATGAATAACCTCGACGATATAGATTATCTTTTGCAAAACAAAACCAGGATTGAAGAGTATGATAGAAATAATGGATACAACCCTTAGAGACGGGGAACAGACTACCGGCGTTTCGTTTGCCGCAACCGAAAAGCTGCACATAACGCGCCTCCTGCTCGAAGAATTGAAGGTCGACAGAGTGGAAATAGCCTCTGCAAAGGTCTCCGAAGGCGAATTTGATACGGTGAAAAGGATTGCGCGGTGGGCGACGGCAAACAGTTATATCGACCGTATTGAAGCGCTCGGCTTCGTAGATGGCAGCAAGTCGCTCGACTGGATTGAAAGCGCCGGTTGCCGCGTAATGAATCTGCTTTGCAAAGGCTCTCTGAAGCATTGCCGCGAACAGTTGCACAAAACGCCTGCACAACATCTCGAAGATATTCTGACGGTTCTCGATAATGCCGGCAGGCGCGGCGTCGCGGTCAATATCTACCTCGAAGACTGGTCTAACGGCATGATTAACTCGCGCGATTATGTCCTGTCTCTGCTTGAAGGCTTGAAAGGTACGAACATCAGGCGCTACATGCTTCCCGACACGCTCGGAATACTGAATCCGGAGAGCGTCGGAAGGTTTTGTCGCGAGATGCGCAGTCTCTATCCTTCGCTGCATTTCGATTTTCATGCGCACAACGACTACGATTTGGCGGTCGGGAATGTCTTTGCCGCTGCCGCCGCCGGTGTCAACGGCATCCATACGACGGTGAACGGACTTGGCGAACGCGCCGGAAACGCGCCGCTGACAAGCGTTATCGCCATGCTTCACGACCAGCTGAATTTGCATACGAACATCGTCGAAAACCGGCTGAATCGCGTAAGTCGCGTCGTCGAATCGTATTCCGGCATCCGCGTGCCGAACAACAAACCGGTGATCGGCGATAACGTCTTTACCCAGTGCGCTGGCGTTCATGCCGACGGCGACAGCAAAAACAAACTTTATTACAACGATTTGCTGCCCGAACGTTTCGGCCGTGAACGCGAATATGCGCTTGGCAAAAATTCCGGCAAATCGAATATCCGCAAGAATCTCGAATCGCTGGGCATCGCACTCGACGACGATTCGATGAAGAAAGTGATGGAGCGTATCGTGGAACTGGGCGACAAAAAGGAAATCGTCACTCAGGAAGACCTGCCGTATATCATCTCGGACGTGATGCGAACAGGGAACGCCGACACGATAAAGATGGTCAATTTTTCGCTGTCGCTGGCTCGCGGGCTGCGTCCGACGGCGACGGTCAGAATCAAGGTCGGCGAACAGGAATACGAAGAAACGATGCCGGGCGACGGCCAGTATCACGCCTTCTCGAAAGCGCTGTGGAAAATATACACGCGATTGGGCAAGCCGAAACCGACGCTGACGGACTACAATGTCACTATTCCGGCGGGCGGTCGCACCGATGCTCTCGTGCAGACTACAATAGCATGGAACTTCAACGGCAGGGACTTCAAAACGCGCGGCCTGGACGTAGACCAGACCGTCGCCGCCATCAAAGCTACAATGAAAATGCTTAACATCATCGAAAAGTGGTGAAACATGTCGGCATAATCGCAAAAAATGAGTATCTTTGCATGCTCGGATATACATTATAACAATAATACAAGATGAACAGAAAATTGAAAATAGCGCTCGTAGCGCACGATAACCGCAAGGCGGACATGATAGAATGGGCTGTCCATAACGCAATTTATTTGTCGGTGCACAATCTGGTTTGCACCGGAACGACAGGAAGCCTGATCAAAAATGCCTTCGACGAGAAAGGTCTCGACAATCACAGCATTGAATGTATGCACTCCGGCCCGCTGGGCGGCGATGCGGAGATTGCGGCAATGGTGGTGCGGAAGGAGATAGATTTGGCTATATTCCTTATCGACGACCTCAATCCGCAGCCGCATGAAGCGGATATTCAGATGTTGCTGCGCCAGTGTCGCGTGCATAACGTGCCTATCGCATGCAACAGATACAGCGCCGACTTGATGATTACAAGCGCTCTCTGGGACGATGATTCCTACGTCCCGATGGAGCCGAAATATGTCTATTTCAACAGAACTCCCAAATGAAACTAAACATGGCAGTATTGCCGGGCGACGGTATCGGCCCGGAAATAATCGAACAGGCAATGAAATCCGTCAAAGCCATCTGCGCCGGATTTAACCATACTCTCACTTCGGAAACGGCTTTGGTATGGGCTTGCGCGATCGACGTGACCGGAAATCCCTATCCCGACGCGACTCACGAGCTTTGCATGCAGAGCGACGCCGTGCTGTTTGGCGCAATAGGCTCTCCGAAATACGACAACGACCCCAAGGCAAAAGTACGCCCCGAACAGGGCTTGCTGGCGATGCGCAAGAAACTCGGACTGTATGCGAATATTCGCCCCGTGACGACGTTTCCTTCGCTCAACCACAAGTCGCCTTTGCGTGCGGACTTGGTCGAAGGCGTAGACTTGATGTGCATCAGGGAGCTTACCGGCGGATTGTATTTCGGCCGCCCGCAAGGACGCAGCGAAGACGGAAACACGGCTTACGACACCTGCGTCTATTCGCGCGACGAGATAGTCCGCATCCTTCGCGTGGCTTACAAATATGCCATGAATCGCCGGAAGAAACTGACGGTGGTGGACAAGGCGAATGTGCTTGCCACATCGCGCTTGTGGCGCGAAACGGCGCAGGACGTTTCAAAGGAATTTCCCGAAGTGGAGACGGAGTTTATGTTCGTCGATAACGCGGCGATGAGGCTTGTTCAGTTTCCCCGAAGTTTCGACGTCATGGTGACGGAAAACATGTTCGGCGACATATTGACCGACGAGGCTTCCGTCATTACCGGATCGCTCGGAATGTTGCCGTCGGCGTCGATAGGGCTGTACACGTCTGTTTTCGAGCCTATCCACGGCTCGTATCCGCAGGCTGCCGGCAAGAATATCGCGAATCCGCTGGCCACAATCCTCTCGGCTGCCCTGATGCTTGAGCTGGCTTTTGACTTGCAGGAAGAGGCGCTTGCGATACGCGAAGCCGTCGCCGCCTCGATGGATGCGGGAATTGTGACCGAAGATATTGCGCAGGGCGGCAAAGCGTACGGCACATCGGAGGTTGGCGATTACGTCGCCGGACAAATTGCGGTCAGAAAGATTCCTTGATCAGCCTGTCGACGGTTTCCCTGTCGTAGCCGAGTTCGCCTGCCTTTTTGAAATCGACTGCCGCCGACGCCTTTTCGTATTGGGCTAATTTCACACGTCCGCGCAGCATGTAAAGCTCTGCCGACGGCTCTCCGGTCGCCGCAAAAACCTTGTTCAAGTCCGACATGGCGCGCGAATTGCGTTTTGTAAGAAAGTACAGCTCGGCACGTTCTTCAAGGACGCGCATGTTGTTTTTGTATTTATCGGCGAGATAATTGAATATCACTTCGCTGTCGTCGTAGTTGCCGCGCGCTTTTTCGAGAATGGCATATCCCAAACGGCCTAACAGCGTATCCTTGTAAGTGTCTATGATAAATTCAAAGTCTGTCTGGGCAAGCAGAAACTCGCCTTTGCCGGTATATAGCAGTCCCCTGTGATAGAGAGCCTTCTCGTGCGTCGGAAAATGTGCTATAACCGTGTTGTAGTCGATTATCGCTTTGTCCGTTTCGTTCATTTCGGTGTACAGTTCGGCGCGATTCAGCAGGATTACTTCGTCGCTCGGACGTTGTCCCAGAGCTGCCGTGTACGACAAAAGGGCTTCTTCGAGCTTACCCTGTCTGCGTTGAATCGTGCCGAGATTGGTCAGCAAGGCATAGTTCAGTTTGTTGCCCGGCTCGAGACGCATGGCGTTTTTCAGACATTCTTCGGCGGCAGGCAACTCGTTCGCGTCCGAATATTCGTAGCTTTTCATCACCAGTTCCTCAAAAGTCTGCGCCGATAATGCGCCTGAAGTCAACAACAGCAAAAAGCATGTTATCAATAAATTGTATATTTTCATCAGTCTAATTTTTTTGCAAATATACGGAAATAATACGGTCTGCCGAAATTTTATGACATGATAATTGAGGTCAAAAAAATCGTTATTTGTCTGAATTTGGAAAAGTAATCGTATCTTTGCACTTTATTTTTGATATTCAGGATATGAATGATATATTAATTGTGCCCGACATTCACGGGCGAAAGTTTTGGGAACCGGCTTTGGAGTACAAGGGAGAGGTTGTTTTTCTCGGCGACTACGTCGATCCGTACCCTTATGAAGGTTTTGTGGAGGAAGACGCTCATCGCGGATTGCTGGCAATCATCGATTTCAAGAAGCAAAACAGCGACAGAGTGACGTTGCTTGTCGGCAATCACGAGTTGCATTACTATAACGACGAATTTCAGGCGAGCCGCTTCTCCCGCAAATATTACGGCAAATACCATGCCTTATTGACCGGCGAAACGACAGCAGGTTTGTTTCAAGTCTGCAAACAGATTGACAATTATCTGTTTATACATGCGGGAATTACCAAATTATGGTACGACGCTCACGAAGATGAATTGAAGAAGTTGGGCGACAGTTTGGAGCAGCAGATAAACAAGCTGTTTGAAACAAATATAGACGCCTTTTTCGAGATTTCGTCGTTTCGGGGCGGATACCATGACGCCGGAAGTCCGTTATGGGCGGACATACACGAACATTCTTCGGAGAAAGAGCATTTTGACGGCAATATAATTCAGATAATCGGGCATACGCAACTGCTTGGCGAGTGGAAAAGCAAAGGAAACATCCGCCTGCTCGATAACAGGAAGCTATATATCTTAAAAGACGGTGAAATAGAGTTATATCCATAGAAATTCCTATATAAAAAAAACGTTATTGACAATCATATTCATCGAAAATAGAATTTCGGCAAAAAAAAGAGGCGAAAAATATTTTGTTTGAAAAAAAAGTATTACCTTTGCAGCCTCAAACTAAAAAACAAAGATTTATAAAATTATTCAAACATGGCAACAAAAATCAGATTGCAGCGATTCGGTCGTAAAAATTACGCATTTTATCAGATCGTTATCGCAGACAGCAGGGCTCCACGAGATGGAAAGTTTATTGAAAGGATAGGTTCATATAATCCGAACACTAATCCTGCTACAATAGATTTGAAATTTGATAGGGCTTTGTATTGGCTACAGACAGGCGCACAGCCGACAGACACGACACGCATGATTTTATCGCGCGAAGGCGTTTGTCTGAAGAAACATTTACTTGAAGGCGTAAAAAAAGGCGCTTTTGACGAAACTGCCGCAGACAATAAGTTTGACGCGTGGTTACAGGACAAGAAATCTTCATTGCAAAAAGTGAAGAATGACGTAAGGGAGAAGAACAAATCGAAGGTGAAAGCTCTTTTTGAAGCCGAAAAGGAAGTCAATAGGGCAAAAGCTGAAGAATTGGCAAAGAAGAAAGCCGAGTTGATAGCCGCCAAATCAAAGGCTATAGCAGACGCTCAAGCCGCCGCAGCAGCAGCGGCAGCCCCTGCAGAAGCAGCGGAGAATGCGTCGGCAGAATAAATTCTACGGATTATAATTCTTTTTTTTCATAGTAATATCGGGAGGCTTTCACAAGAAGTCGCCCGGTATTCTTTTTCTGACCGTCCGTCATCGCGAGAAAATTACTAAATGAGTTTGGCAAATAGGAAGAATGACGAAAGGGTGTCATGTCTACCGTATCGGAGACATCTCACGTTTTACTTGTCGTAGAGGAAATATCTGTTCTAAAAGAAAACTATCCTGTTCTTTTGCAGAATTACTAATCTATTCCTGTCATCCTTGTAAAGTGTTATTATTTGTTCCATATATTTTTCGAGGAAAGCAAATAGTTCTCGGTTTTTCAAATTACCTGTTTGTAAAAGCAAAACGGACGGAGGACAACCTCTCAGCAGATAATAATCCAGAAAGTCGCTATCTTTGGTAATAATTATTCGCACTTCTTTTTTTGCAATGTCTATTATTTCATAATCAGATGTGAAAGCGCCATTAGGATAATCTGTTACATGCGTAGCATCAATATTTCTTCTTTTGAGAAACATTGCTAAGGAAGGCGGCAACTGCGTATCAACTATAAAACGTAAGTTCATACCGTTTCGGAAATAGCCATCATACCTTTGTTATTGGCTATCGTAGAGGCATAGAGCAGGCAGGCGGATATATCTTCGCGTTCGATATAGGGATAGTCTGACTGTATCTCGTCGAAAGTCATGCCTGCTGCTATTAATTCCAACATTTGCGCTACTGTGAAACGCATATTCCGAATCGAGGGCTTACCGCTACATACGCCTTCATTCATTGTTATACGGTTTAATAATCTATTGAACATCATATTTTTTTATTACAAAGGTACGATATTATTTGGAATTGGGAATGAGTTATTGGATTTTTTTTTGATTTTTGTTCGGATTTGGATTGCTTGGCAGAGATGACGTCACTGAAGCCGGGCAACGAAGGAGAGTAGCGGAGACGAGACAATCCGTTAAGGCATAAAGTCGACATGATGGACGTTCTTCGCAGTTTGGGTGATTTCATCTGACTTTTTGGAATGCGGGAGTAAAAAAATAAAAAAAAATCGTATATTTTGTTTTGCATCTAAAAAAAAGATTTATCTTTGTAGCCATAATTAGAGTAAAATGGACTATATGTCTGGAAAAATTCCCGATACATCCGATGCAAGCGGATTGTCTTGCCGTCGGAAAGTGTTGCCTTTCTCCCTAAAAAATGTTAATGGGGGGGGGTAAATCGCTATGTTCCAAGTATTTATCAAGTTATAAACATTCATATTCGGCAATCAAGGGAATCAAAACTGCAAAGTACGGAATGTTTTCTTTTTGTGACAAAATGAAGTTTTGCCGCAAGGAGACGTCGTGTCTATCGGCGCGACGGTATCTTGCGTCATATCGACAATACGTGATGCCTTGCAAAGACGGTTACCAACAAATCAGTAATACAATAATGAATAGAATATAAACTTTAATACATAATTAAAAATGAAAATCTTTTCAAAAAATCTAAAAATTCATAAAACAGCAACGCTTCTGTGCTGCCTGTTCCTTTTTCTTGCGTCTGCTGCAATGCAGGCGAGAACTGTACGCTATGTTAAACAGAACGGATCGGGCAACGGCTTGTCGTGGGCGCAAGCCTCAGACGATTTGCAGAAGATGATTAAAGAATCCGATGCAAACCAGAACGACGAAATCTGGGTTTATAGCGGCTTATACAAGCCCATATATACGGCAGACAATTGGAATCCGGGTGATTTAAATACTACTACGGCCGTCGACCGCAACAATGCTTTCATTCTTGAAGACGGCGTAAAAATCTATGGCGGATTCAGCGCCGAATACGTAGGCGATGCGCCTCCCGCCTTCGGCTCGGCAAATAGAAACGGGGTATCCATTCTTAGCGGCGATTTGAGCGATAATGACAATTATGCCGATTTTACTTTTATGGTAAACGAAGATAACGATGATGATACAGGTGCGAAAAACAGATTGCAACATAGACCTTCGTTTGAAGACAACGCCTATCATGTTGTATTGTGCGTAGCATCGGCTTCAAGTTCGATTAGTAACGAAACACTTCTTGACGGATTTACTATTCGAGGCGGATTTGGCGCTTGGAAGGGAGGAATAGGATATGATGTCTCTATTACAGTAAATGGTACGTCAGTTTCGAATCAAAGAGGCGGCGGTATTTTCAATGGCGGTATTTCAGGTAATAAATCCTATGCTAAATTTTCGAACTTGATTATTACCCATAACAATTCGGAGATGGGAGGCGGAATATATAATGGATTTACTGAATCCGGGTTTACCGACATTATAATCGAAGAAAATCTTACTGAAAATTGGGGTACTAATGACCAAAACAGGGGCGCTGGAGTATGCAACCTGGAGGGAGCGTCGCCAACGTTCACAAATGTAGATATTAGACGAAACCATGCCGCAAATCACGGTGGTTCATGGGGCGGCGGAATTTATAATTCAACAGATGGGATTATTCTAAACACAAGTCCTGTTTTTAATAACGTTACTGTAACCGATAATCGCGCCATGCATGGCGCTGGTGTGTACAATCGTAATATGTGCGACCCTATATTTTACAATGTGAAGATTGAAGGCAACAGTGCTCAAGGATCAGCTGGCGGTGTGATGAACAGGTATTTCACTATCGCTAAATTCATCAACGTGGCTATTATTGATAATGAAGACAGTAATGGGACAAATGGCGGTGGCGGAATCAGGAATGAGGGCACTGGTGCTACATGGCCTGACGTTACTTTGACTAACGTAACTGTAGCCGGCAATAAATCAATAAATGCGACTAATGGCGGCGGCGGGATTTACATTGATGGAGACTCAAAAGTAATCCTGCAAAATTCCATCGTTTATGGCAATACTGATAAAAATGGAGTCGCTAACGATGTTGGAATATACTCCGGTAATATCTTATCGGTTCTAAATAACAGTTTGTTAGGAACTATGGGAAATATAGGATTTGGCACAGGATCTTTCAGCTTGATCATACCGAATTCTGTTATCGGCGGCAATCCCGAGTTTTTCGTTAATCCTACTCCTACTTCTGCGGGCGATTACAGACTCAAGAATATTAGCGAT
>JAITPH010000216.1 GCA_031289515.1 Tannerella sp. | reverse complement strand
CGTCGGTGTTCTCGACTTTCAAAGACCGTCAGGGCACCGTCTGGGCGGGCACCTACTACGGCGGAGTGCACTACTTCAATCCCGAAACCGACTGCTTCACCTACTATTCGTCGAATCCCAAGCGCAATGACTGCCTTAGCCATTTCTTTGTCGGCAAAATGGTCGAAGACCGCGACAGCAACGTCTGGATTTGCACCGAAGGCGGCGGACTTAACTTCTTCGACCGGCAGACCAAGCGCTTCAAATACTTCCTCGCCGACGGAAACAGCAATTCGATTGCCCACAACAATCTGAAAACCGTCGCCTACAGTTCGAAATACAACCGGTTATACATAGGCACGCATACCGGCGGCGTCTCGGTTTACGACATCGACAGGGGCGTCTTTCACAACTTCAGGGACAGGTTTCCCGACTATCACAAATCTACCGGCGACATTATCGACCACGTGCAGATATTCAGGGACGACACGCTGATAATACTCGGACGCAACGGCTTTTTCAAGTTCGACATGTCCACCGAACGGCTTCTGCCGATGTTCGACGGCATAATCAACCGGGCGACTTTTCTTATCGACTCGAAAGACCGGCTTTGGACGGCAAACAATTCGACTGTTACCCTGATCAACATGAACGCGCCGGACGATATTGCGGTCTACAACTACGGCAAGCGGGGACTGGGGCGGTTCGGCGTCTCCTGCATCGCGGAGGACGGGAGAGGCAGGATTTTCTTCGGCACGTCCGGCTCCGGGCTTTATCAGTACGTCGAGGAGGCGGACAGCTTCCGCGCCTTTACGGCCGAAAAGAATCTGCTCCTGAGCAACTACTGCTACGATATTGCGCTCTCGAAGGAGAATAACGAACTGATTGTTTCGGGCGACAAGGGTCTGTCGTTCCTGAACGTCGACCGGAACGAGCTGCGCATGATTGACCTGCATTCGCTGATATTTTCGGGTCTCACGTTCGGAAACAAGATGCTTGTCTGCGGCAACGGCGAGGTCTTTGTCGGCGGCATCGGCGGTATGACGTCGTTTTTCGACGGCGAGGCGCTCGGCATCAACAAGGAGTATGAGATTTACTTTTCGTCGCTGGAGGTCAACGGCGACAGGATTTCGCCCTCCGACAGGACGAAAATCCTTTGCCGCGCAATGCCTTTCACCGACGCGATAACGCTCGGCTACAAGCAAAACAACATCAATATCTCCTTTGCATCGAACGACTATACCGATCCGCACAATCCCGACCTCTATGAATACAAACTCGAAGGCTTCGACAACAACTGGACGTCGGGCAACAATATCGTTTATACCAATATCCGCCCCGGACAATACCGGCTAACGGTCCGGGAAAATGCAATGAATGCCGACGCCGGGCCGAAGTTCCTGCAAATGAACATCACCATACGGCATCCGTGGTATGCCAATCGGTTCGCCTACGCATTTTATTTCACGGTCGCGCTGGTGATAATACGGGCGTTTATGAGATTGAGCAAGGCGAGGATGAAACTGAGAAACTCACTCGAAATGGAACGCAAGGAAAAGGAAAACATAGAAAAACTTAACCAGTCGAAACTGCAGTTCTTCTCCAATATCTCGCACGAGTTCAACACTCCGCTGACGCTTATCACGGTGCAGATAGAAAGGCTGCTCAACAATAGCGTGTCGCCTTTCGTCTATAACAAACTGCTGAAGATAAACAAAAATGTAATCCATCTGCGCAATCTTATCGGCGAACTGCTCGATTTCAGGAAGCTGGAGCAGGGTCATGTACGGCTGAAAGTCCGGGAACTGGACCTGATACCGTTCCTCAAGGAGATATATTTCTATTTCTACGAGCTTTCCGCCGGGCGCAACATGACGTACCGGTTCGACGCGCCGGAAACCGCGCCTGTCCTTCTGTGGTTTGACCCCCGACAGATGCAGAAGGTATTCTACAATCTTATTTCAAACGCTTTCAAATATACGGAGGAAAACGATACGATAGAAATATCGGTATCGCAGGACGATACAAGCGTGAAAATAAAAGTCATCGACAACGGCATCGGCATAGAAACGGACGATATAAACAGGATATTCGAGCGTTTCTATCAGGTGGACGGCTCGAAACAGAATTTTATGAATGCTCCGAGTACAGGCATAGGATTGTCGGTCGTCAAGGCGATACTTGACCTTCACCGCGGCACGGTAACGGTCGAGAGCAAACCCCGGTACGGAAGCATATTTATAGTTACCCTGCTCAAGGGCAACAGCCATTTCGACAGCGAGGAGATTGTCCGGACGACGGAGGTCGAATACGTCAAAACCGATACTGCACCGCCGCATAAACATCTCGCCGGTGAGGAGATGCAGGCGGAAACGGTGTCGGCTTCTGCTTCTGCTTCGTCTTCGGCTTCCGGGGAGACTTCTCTTTCGGACGATAAGGACGACATGCCGGCGGACGGACGGAAAAGTACGGCGCTGATAGTCGAAGACAACAAAGAACTGCTGCTTGTGCTGCGCGACATACTAAGTCCGATGTACAGCGTACTGACGGCGAACGACGGCAAAGAGGGCTTGAGCATCGCCTGCCGCGAGAAGCCCGACCTTATAATAAGCGACGTCATGATGCCCGGAATGTCGGGTACGGAACTGTGCATGGACATTAAAAACAACTTCGATACTTGCCATATTCCGGTGATATTGCTGACGGCGCTTTCGTCGGTCGAGCAAAACATATACGGACTTCAGCACGGCGCCGACGATTATATTGCAAAGCCTTTCGATGCGAACAATCTGGTCGCCCGATGCAACAATCTTATTCGCAACAGGACTATAATAAAGAACAAGTTCGGCAGCAACGCCAATTTCGACATGCAGTCGGTCTCGACGAATCCGATTGACCAGAATTTCATTGACCGTATTAACGGTATTGTCGAGAAAAACATGAACAATCCCGACTTCAACGTCAACATTCTGGCGAGCGAACTGAATTTGAGCCGCAGTTCGCTGTATTCAAAGTTTGAATCGCTGACCGGCATGACGCCTAACGACTACGTGATGCTGCGCAGGCTCAAAAAGGCTGCCGACATGCTCCTGAACAACCGTAATGCGAATATCTCGGAAGTATCCGACTATTTTTGTTTCGGCTCGCCGAAATACTTCAGCCGCTGCTTCAAAAAACAATTCAACGTCTCACCCGCCGAATACCGCAAGAAATGACGGAATGACGTTCTAACTTTATCCTCAATATCGGATTGCATCCGGAAACATTGTTTCTATCAGTAATACCGACTCTGTTCGGTATAGCGTCTCGCTATGTCGAACGGGTGATGTTAAAACTCCTGCACCGGACAATTTTGCACCCAAAATTGGACAATTTAGTCATGCCGCATTCCGCCCGAATATCTACATTTGTTGCGAAATAAATGCTAATCAAATGAAACATATCACTTGCGCTTACATATTATTACTGATGATGATTTTCGGGGAAATGCCGGTGTCCCTTGCTTCCCGCGAAACCGTTGTACTAAACGACAACTGGTCATTCCGCTTTGGATATCAGGTGCAAAATAAATCCTCCCGAAGGGTTGATTTGCCGCATACATGGAACGCTCAGGACGCCCTTTCCGGCCGGGAAGACTATTATCGCGGAGCAGGCGTTTACGAGAAAAATATCGAAATATCGCCGGAGTGGAAAGGCAAAAGGCTTTTTCTGCGTTTCGAGGGCGTGAATACTGTTGCGCACGTGTTTGTGAACGATACTTACACGGGCGAACATCACGGAGGTTATGCCGCTTTTGTCTTCGAGAT
>JAITPH010000198.1 GCA_031289515.1 Tannerella sp. | reverse complement strand
TTTTCGGCAGTTATCCGTCATTGCGAGGAACGAAGCAATCCGGCGCCCTGAATAGTCCGGATTGCTTCGTTCCTCGCAATGACGGTTACTGCCGCAATGACGGTCTGCTTCGTTCCTCGCAATGACGGTTAACGGAGAGTATTCTTCCAAATTCGTGAAAATTCGTGTAATTCGTGGATAAAAAACACCCGGCGCCCTTCCAAATTCGTGAAAATTCGTGTAATTCGTGGATAAAAAACACTGCGTCCAGCTCGACATGACATGATTGTGCTATTCCGTTTCGACGATTTCGTCTATTGACTTTCGGTTTGTCACCGGGTCGTGTTTTTTTGCCGGATAGCCCAACGGCGTTATTGCTACCGGAATCAGGTTGTCCGGCAAATTTAACAGTGTACGCGCAAGGGCAACGTCGAAATTGCATATCCAGCACGTGCCCAATCCCTGTTCGGCGGCGGCGAGTATCAGGTGCTCGAAGGCTATTGTCACGTCTATTTCGGCATGGTCTTTGCCGTCTGCGCCACGCTTCCATGACCGGCTGACGTCGCCGAGCGCCAAAACGCATATCGGGGCTGCCCGGAGCCATTCCTTGTCGTAACATCGTTGCAACAGCGCCTTTTTCTCGTCCGACTGCACGAATATGAATTTCCATGGCTGCAAATTGCATGCCGACGGCGCTAACCGTATACATTCCTTGATGTAGTCGATCTTCTCCGGCTCTATTTCCCTTGTGAGGTATTCCCTGACGGAACGCCTGCGCGAAATCAAATCCAATAATGTCATAATGTTGTATTTTTGTTGTGTCTAATCTTCGTATATGCGTATGTCCAAAACCTCGCCGTTCCATTCTGCATACGAAAACCGCAGAAGCCAGTCGCCTATGACGAGCATTCGCGCCTTTTCCGTCAGCACGCGATTGTAAATAATATGGAGATGCCCGAAGATGAAATAATCGACGTCGGGGTGTGTCTGAATGTATTCGTTCGAAAAATCCGTCAGGGATTTCAGGTTTTGCTCCTGCGCTTTCAGGCATTTTTCGGGCGCAAGTCCGTTTTTGCGGCTGCGGAGCGAATACCGGCGGGCGAAACCGGACGTCCAGCGCGGATGAATCGTAACGTACAGGAATTGACACAGCCGGCTGCGGAATATCTTTTGTATGATGCGATATTGCAGCGGGCGGCGGCCGACTTCGTCGCCGTGCGCAAGGAAAAACTTCTTGCCCGACAATTCTGCCGTAAACGGCTCGCGGTGGATTATCGCCCCTGTTTCGGCGGTCAGATAGTCGAACATCCATATATCGTGATTGCCGGTTAACAGATGTATCTCGACGCCTGCGTCGGATAACTCCGCGATTTTGCCCAGAAAGCGGACATGCCCGCGCGGAACGACATATTTGTATTCGTACCAGTAATCGAAAACGTCTCCGAGAAAATATATCGCCGCGGCATCGTTTTTTATGCCGTCCAGCCAGCGGACAAGTTTCTTCTCCGCTTCCGGAGCATTCTCCATATAGCGGTTGCCGAGATGTATATCCGATGCGAAATATGTTTTTTTTGCCGACATATTACAACAGTCCAAGTTCAAGTTTTGCCTCATCCGTCATCATGTCTTTGTTCCATTCCGGCTCAAAGACGAGATTTATCTGTGCGCTTTTGACGCCTTCGATGCTTTCTGTTTTCTCGCGGACGTCGTCGATTATGAAATCGGCAACCGGACAGCTCGGCGAGGTGAATGTCATGTCGATGGCGACATTGCCGCCGTCGACCTCGACATTGTATATCAGTCCCAAGTCATAGATGTTTACAGGAATCTCCGGATCATAAACCGTCCGCAGCATCCGTACTATTTCTTCTTCAATCTTCAAAAACTCATTTTCCATAATCAAAACTCTAAATAATCAAAACTCTAAATTGTCAATTATCAATTATCTCTTGTCAATTGAAAATTGTCATATTCTACCCTCGTCGGCAAAGCTGTAATAGTTGTTGTCGCTTATGATTATATGATCCAGCAATTTTATATTCAGCAATTGCGAAATACTGTTCACTCTCGACGTCAGCAAATCGTCCTGCGGGCTTGGTTGCAAGTTGCCCGAAGGATGATTGTGACAAAGCATGATGCCGTGACATGTGTTGTTTATCGCCTCTTTCATTATTAAACTCAAGTCGGCGCCTGTCTCGCCTGTTCCTCCCTGACTTATCCTGACTTTTCCGGTAACCTTCTGCGCCGCGTTTGTCAGCGCTATCCACAGTTCCTCGTGAGGCAGGTCGCACAGCAACGGATAGAAAATCTCGAAAGCATCCTTGCTGCACCGTATCGTATCGCGTTTCAGGGGGTCGCTGAACCGTCGCCGCCGTCCAAGCTCCATCGCGGCAATGATGGCGATGGCTTTGGCATCGCCCACGCCGTTGAATTTCTTCAGTTCGCCGACGGTCAGTTTGCCGAGTGCGTTGAGATTGTTCGACACGCTGGCAAGTATGTTCTGCGACAGTTGAACGGCCGTTTCCGACACGCTGCCCGACTGGATTAAAATGGCAAGCAGTTCGGCGTTGCTCAACGAGGAGACGCCTTTCAACAACAGCTTCTCGCGCGGACGGTCTTCTTCCGCCCACTCTTTGATGCGAAGCCTGTTGTTGCCGTCGTCCACGATTATTTGCTGTTTATGCGTCCGATGTAAGAGCCGTCGCGGGTGTCTATTTCTATTTTCTCGCCGACGTTGATGAAGAGGGGCACGCGAACTTCGGCGCCTGTCTCTACCGTTGCGGGTTTGAGCGTGTTTGTCGCCGTATCGCCTTTCATTCCCGGTTCGGTATAGGTGATTTCGAGAATGACGTGCGCGGGCAATTCGCATGTCAGTATGGTGTCGCTTTCGGTGTGTACCATCGCTTCTACCGTGTCGCCTTCTTTAAGGAACTGCACGCCGTCAATGCTGTCGCCCGCAATCGAAATCTGGTCGAACGTCTCCGGGTGCATGAAGTTGTATCCCATGTCGTCCTTGTAGAGGAACTGATAGGGACGCCGTTCGATGCGGACTTCGTCGACTTTGACGCCGGAGTTCCACGTCTTGTCGATAACCCGACCGGAAGTCACGTTTTTAAGTTTTGTACGCACGAAAGCCGGTCCCTTGCCCGGTTTAACGTGAAGAAATTCAACGATAAAAAAGTATGCGCCGTCGATATCAAGGCACATTCCGTTTCTAAAATCTGCTGTTGTAGCCATAAGTATTATATATATATTTCCCGCAAAGGTAAATGTTTTTTTTGAATTAGCAGTTATATCCGTCCGTAATTTCATTTTTGTGTGACCGGTAATTTTAATTATCACCCCATCAACAAAGACACAGTAGTCATATATATCAACATGCCTATTATATCGTTTGTGATGGATATGAATGGTCCTGTCGCTAATGCGGGATTGATTTTGAGTTTGTCCAGAATCAGCGGCACTAACGTTCCGAAGGCGCTGGCAAACATTACTACCGCAAAGAGACTTATTGATACCGACAGCGTGATGTTATACTCGCCTAATGTGAAATAATTGTATATGAATACGATTAAACTTATTATCGCGGCGTTAATCAGCGCTACGGTCGATTCTTTCAATACCTGTTTCAACATCTGATAGTGTTTCAGCGAATTGTTTGCCAATCCCTGAACCACGATAGCCGACGACTGAACGCCGACGTTACCGCCCGTCCCTCCGATGAGCGGAATGAACAGCGCCATCTTGGGGTTGGCAACGAATCCGGCCTCGAAACTGCCGAGAATCATCGAATTGCTCAGTCCGCCTATCATTCCGAGCAGAAGCCACGGCAGGCGCGCCGTCATCTGTGCGAATATGTTGTCGCTCGTTTCGACGTCCTGCAAGATACCGGAAGCCAACTGATAGTCGCGTTCATGCTGCTCTTTCACTTCGTCGATGACGTCGTCGACGGTTATGTGTCCGAGCAACCGCCCGATGCTGTCCACTACCGGCAGCGAAACAAGGTCATATTTCGAGATTATTTCGACAACTTCTTCGGTGCTGTCATTGTCCTGCACCGAAACAGGGTCTTTCTGCATCACGTGTTTTATTTTCGAGATGGAAGGACTTGTGATCAGCTTCTGGAGGGGCAGCACGCCGCGCAACCGCTCGTCGTCGTCGACAACGTATACATTATATATCTCGTCGATGTTTTCTTCTTCTGCCTGTTTGCGCATCTCCTCGATGCACTGGGGCATACTCCAGTTCTCGTTTACCACAATCATTTCCGTGCCCATCAAACCGCCGGCGGTGTCTTCGTCGTACTTCAGCAAGTCGATGATGTCGCCAGCCTGTTCAACGTCGTCGATGTGCGAAAGAATATCCTCCTGCATCTCCTCGTCCATGTCGCGCATCAGTTCCACAGCGTCGTCGGTGTCCATTTCGTTGAGGAAGCGTTCGGCAATCACTTTGTTGGGCAGTTCCTTCAGCAGTTTGCGGCGGTCGTCTTCTTCGAGTTCCATCAGGACGTCGGCAGCCTTTTCGCCGTCCATCAGCAGATAGAGGTAAATAGCTTCTTTAAGCGTCAGTTCCTTGTACAGTTCGGCGATGTCGGCCGAATGAAGATTGTTGAGGATTACGGCGGCTTTCTCTTCGTCTTTTGCCTCAATGACATTTTTCAGTTCTTCAATATATTCCTTTGTTATCTCAATCATGACGTTTCCTGTAAATTGGGGTTTAATTGATGTTCTTTAATATAATTGTCCGTTATCAAGGTGAGTTCGATGAATTGCTCGATTGTCAGTTGCTCCGGTCGCTTGTCGAAAAGCGGCGCCGCGAGGCTCGAACAATCTTTTGATAACAGCGGTTTCATAGAGTTGCGCAGCGTTTTGCGGCGCTGGTTGAACGACGTCTTCACTACCCGGCGGTACAGCGATTCGTCGCAACCCAAGTCCGTGCGTTTATTTCGCGTCAGTCTGACGACGGCGCTTTTGACTTTCGGCGGAGGGTCGAACACGTCCGGGCTGACCGTAAACAGATATTCGACGTCGTACCACGGCTGTATCAGTGCGCTGAGGATACCGAACGAACGAGTGCCCGGAGTAGCCGAAAGCCTCTCCGCGACTTCTTTCTGTATCATTCCGGAACAGCAGACAACCCGCTCGCGACACGACAGCGCCTTGAAAAAAATCTGGCTTGATATGTAATAGGGATAGTTGCCGATGATGCAAAACCGCGCATCATACAGCTTTTCCAAATCCATGCGCAGGAAATCTTCCGTATGGATGCGTCCGTCGAGTTGCGGGAAATGTTCTTTAAGATATTTAATCGAAGACAGGTCTATCTCGACGACAGACAGGTCGTGACGCTCTTCAAGCAGGAAGCGTGTGAGCGCTCCCGTTCCGGGTCCAACCTCCAGAACAGGCAAGCCCCGATAAGCCGACAGCGTTTCTGCTATACGCCGTGCAACTTCGGGGTCTTTTAGGAAATGTTGTCCTATTGACTTTTTTGGCCGGATAATCGTCATCTGTTTCCAATTCGCTTTTTATTTGAAAAAAAAATCTTATCTTTGCGGGGACAAAGATACAAACAAAAATTAAAATTCTGCATGAACTACAAACAAATCTCGCGAAAGATTGTCAAGATACTGTTGCCGCTGGCTATAGGAATAGCGCTGTTATGGTACATGTATCGCAATCAGGATCTCGGCGAAATGATGAATATAGTAAAGAAAGGCGTTCGCTATGACATAATACTGTTATCGCTCGTCTTCGGACTGCTCGGCAACCTGTTTCGCGGCATTCGCTGGAGCATGCTGATAGATTCGCTCGGCAAACGTGTCCGCCGCAAGAACGCCCTGTACGCCGTGCTCGGCAATTATGCCATAAACATGGTGTTTCCGCGTGTAGGCGAGATTTGGCGCTGCGGCGTGACGTCGAAATACGAAAAGATTCCGTTCACAAAATTGCTGGGAACGCTGTTTGTCGACCGCATCATGGACTGGTTTGTAGTAATGTCGCTCACGCTTTGCCTCTGCGTTTTCAACATCGGTTTCTTCCGTAATTTCTTTTCCGAGAATCCGCCGGCGCTGGTTAAAACCCTTTATGCGTGCATTACATCGGTGTGGACTTATGCCGGTCTGGCCGTTTTCGCGCTGCTTGTCTGGCTGGTTTTTGTCGTATTCCGGCGGCTGACCTTTGTCCGGAAAATCATCGACATACTGAAGAATATTTGGGAAGGCGTCAAGAGCCTGTGGAAAATAGAGCATAAAATCCTTTTCATCATCGAAACGCTGTCGATATGGGGCTGCTATTTCCTGTACTTCTTTATTCCGTTCTATGCGTTTGAATTTACCGGCGATTTGGGTCTCCGCATAGCGCTGATAGCTTTTGCGATGAGCAGCATAGGCGTGGCCGCGCCTGTTCAGGGCGGCATCGGCGTATGGCATTTTATGATTATTTCGACGTTTGTGGCTTTCGGAGTGAGCAAAACGGATGCAGGCGCTTTCGCGCTGGTCGTTTTCACTGTTCAGACGGTGTGGACGGTCATTACCGGTCTGTTCGGAATCGTCGCGCTTCCCATCGTAAACGCAAAACGGGAGAAGACCGAAACCGAAATATAAAGTTTTATTTGTTTGTTTGAAAAAAAAATATTACCTTTGGATTTTAAAAATAAAAATTATGGCTAAAGAAATCAAGACACTTGAACCCCTGTCGATATGGGGATTTTTTTATGAACTGACACAGATACCGCGTCCGACAGGTCACATGGACGCCGTCACGCGGCATATTATAGATTTCGGCAGAAAGCTGGGACTTGAGACATCTCAGGACAACGCCGGAAACGTTATAATCAGCAAACCCGCATCGCCCGGATACGAGGACAGAAAGAAGGTAGTGCTGCAATCGCATCTCGACATGGTGCCGCAAAAAAACAGCTCCGTAGCGCACGACTTCCACAAAGACCCGATTGACGCCTACATCGACGGCGACTGGGTGAAAGCGCGCGGCACGACGCTGGGCGCAGACAACGGCATCGGCGTATCAATGGCAATGGCTGTTCTGGCGGATGAATCGCTGAAGCACGGACCGCTCGAAGCGCTGTTTACCGTCGACGAGGAAGTCGGCATGGACGGCGCTTTCGGACTGAAACACGGTTTCGTCGAAGGCAGACTGCTTATCAACTGCGATTCCGAGGAAGAAGGCAAGCTGTTTGTAGGCTGTGCCGGAGGCGCTGATCTCAATGCTACGTTCGACTACAAGAAGGGAGCGCCGCTGATAGACGGCGATATTGCCGTTCGCCTGTTTCTGACAGGGCTGAAGGGCGGCCATTCGGGCGTCGACATACATCTTGGGCGCGCCAATGCCAACAAGCTGATGTTCCGTTTCCTCAAGGAGGCGGTTAGCGAATACGGCGCGCGTCTGGCATTTGTCGAAGGCGGCTCGCTTCGCAACGCCATTCCGCGCGAAGCAGAAGCCGTAATAACCGTACCAAAGGAGAACGTGGAGCTGCTTTGGGAATTTGTGGCCGATCATCAGGACCTTTATCGCGCCGAATATGCCGGCATAGAAGACAAGATTTCCTTTAAGGCAGAAATAACGTCCGCTCCGGCAGCCCTTATTCCGGAAGAGATTCAGGACGATTTGATCAACTCGGTCGAAGCGTGTCAAAACGGCGTCGTCACGATGCTGAACGATTTCCCCGGCACGGTAGAATCGTCTTCAAATCTCGCCATCGTGAAGTCGTCGGAAGGAACGGTAGAAATAAAAATACTCGCCCGCAGCTCGTCGGAGAGCCGTAAAAACGCGCTTCTCTCATCGCTCGAAAGCGCATTTTCGCTCGCGGGCGCAAAGGTCGAACTGGGCGCCGCATACAACGGCTGGCAGCCCAACGCCAAATCGCCCCTGCTGAAAGTCATGGAAGACACGTTCGAGGAACTGTACGGCAAAAAACCGGAAGTAACGGTAATGCACGCCGGTCTCGAATGCGGAATCATTCAGGGTCTTTTTCCCGAAATGGACATGATTTCGCTGGGTCCCGACCTCAAGCATCCCCATTCTCCCGACGAGGCGATAAGCATATCGTCCGTTCAAAGGGTTTGGGAATACCTTAAAACCGCGTTGGGAAATATTCCCGCCACGTAAAAGGCAGTAAGAAGCCTGTTCAATTAAAAACCTGTTCACTTAAAAACCACTATATGAATAACGATTTTGAATTTATAAAACGCAGTTACGAAGGATTGACCGGCAGAGTAAACAATGTCCGTAACATCCTGAACCGTTCCCTGACGCTTTCGGAGAAAATACTGTACTCTCATCTTTACAGCGTCGGGGAAGTCCGCGAATACAGAAGAGGCGCGGATTACGCCAATTTCCGCCCGGACAGAATCGCCATGCAGGACGCTACGGCGCAGATGGCGCTGTTGCAGTTTATGAACGCAGGCAGGCGGAGGACGGCCGTGCCGTCGTCGGTACACTGCGATCACCTGATACAGGCTTATGCCGGAGCTGCCGCCGACATGGATTCCGCCCTGTCGGCCAACAGCGAAGTATACGATTTCCTGCAAAGCGTCTCGGATAAGTACGGAATTGATTTCTGGAAGCCGGGCGCCGGTATCATTCATCAGGTCGTTCTTGAGAATTACGCTTTTCCGGGCGGCATGATGCTCGGCACGGATTCGCATACTCCCAATGCGGGCGGGCTGGGCATGATTGCCATCGGAGTGGGCGGCGCAGACGCGGTAGACGTTATGACGGACATGCCGTGGGAACTGAAAGCCCCCGCAATAATCGGAGTGCGCCTTTCGGGGCGAATCGACGGCTGGACTTCGCCGAAAGACGTGATACTGCGACTTGCAGGCCTGCTAACCGTCACCGGCGGCACTAACAGCATCCTCGAATATTTCGGAGAGGGCGCGGCGACGATTCCGGCTACCGGCAAGGCGACGATTTGCAATATGGGAGCCGAAGTAGGCGCTACCGCATCTATTTTCCCCTACGACGACGAGATGAAACGCTATCTCCGCGCTACCGGACGCCGCCGGACAGTCGAACTCGCGGAATCCGTCGAATCCAACCTCAAAGCAGACGACGATGTCGCCCTGCATCCCGAAAAATACTACGATCGCATAATCGACATCGACCTCTCCGCGCTTGAGCCGTATATTAACGGACCGTTCACGCCGGACGCCGCAACGCCGGTTTCCGCCTTCGCCGAAAAGGTCAGGAACAGCGGTTATCCCGAAACCGTAGAGGCAGGACTGATCGGCTCGTGCACAAACTCCTCCTACCTCGACCTCGACAGGACGGCATCCATCGCAAGGCAGGCGGCGGACAAAAAGTTGACGGTCGCCGCCAAACTGATTGTCAATCCGGGATCGGAGAAGATCGGAAAGACCGCCGAACGCGACGGCATCATAAAGTCGTTTGAAGACATCGGCGGCGTAGTGATGGCAAACGCCTGCGGTCCATGCATCGGACAGTGGAAACGAATCACCGGCGACAACGAGCGACCGAACAGCATCGTCACATCGTTCAACCGCAATTTCGCCAAGCGCGCCGACGGCAATCCGAACACTCACGCATTCGTGGCATCACCGGAAATAGTGATGGCGCTGACCGTCGCAGGACGCTTGACGTTCAATCCGGTCACCGACAAGTTGAGAAACGCCGACGGCGAATGGGTCGCGCTCGACCCGCCTTCCGGCGTCGACATTCCGCCCGGCGGTTTTGAAGCCGGCGACAGCGGTTTCCTGCCTCCGTCGGGAAATACCGGCGATGCGGTTATCGCGCCCGATTCCGACAGGCTTCAGAGGCTGCTGCCGTTTGCACCGAACAGCGACGGCGACTTCCTGAATCTGCGGCTGCTCGTCAAGACCAAAGGCAAGTGCACGACAGACCATATTTCGATGGCAGGCGCGTGGCTTCGTTTCAGGGGTCATCTGGAGAATATTTCGGACAACCTGCTGATGGGCGCGGTCAACGCATTCAACGGTCGAACGAACTCCGTGCTCAACACCCTCGACGGCAGTTACGGCGCCGTTTCGGCAATCGCCAAGGCGTACAGGGCGCTGGGTATCGGCTCCGTCGTCGTTGCGGAGGACAATTACGGCGAAGGCTCGTCACGCGAACACGCTGCAATGGAGCCTCGCTTTCTGAATGTACGGGCGATTCTGGCGAAGTCGTTTGCCCGCATACACGAGACCAATTTGAAGAAACAGGGCATGCTGGCGCTGACGTTTGCCGATGCCGCCGACTACGACAAAATCCGCGAAGACGACGTGCTGAGCGTCCCGCGGCTGGACGGTTTCGCGCCCGGCAAGCCGCTGATCGTCGAGATACGGCACGGCGACGGCGAAACGGAATCCATCGAAGCATCGCATACATACAACGAGACGCAGACGGCATGGTTTCGTGCAGGCTCTGCATTGAATTACAACAGATAAAACAAACAATTATGGCAAAGATGACATTTAACGACGGCAAGCCGGAAACACCCGACTGCCTCACAGTACCGTTTATCACCGGCGACGGCGTAGGCGCGGAAATCATGCCGGTATGCCGCTCGGTAACCGATGCAGCCGTCGCGAAGGCATACGGAGGCCTCCGCAGGATTGAATGGCTGGAAGTTCTGGCCGGCGAACGCGCGTTCAGGCAGACCGGCAAATGGCTTCCCGACGATACGGTCGATGTTTTCAGGGAATACCTTGTCGGTTTGAAGGGACCGCTGACAACGCCGGTCGGAGGCGGCATACGTTCGCTGAACGTTGCATTGCGGCAGGCTCTCGACCTTTATGTTTGCCTCCGGCCGGTGCGCTGGTTTCGGGGCGTGGCTTCTCCGGTAAAAGAGCCGCAGAAGGTTGACATGACCGTTTTCCGCGAAAACACGGAAGACATATACGCCGGAATAGAGTGGGAGAGGGGCACGCCCGAAGCGGCGCGTTTCCTCCGTTTCCTGCGCGATGAAATGGGCGTCGCGTCGATTCGTTTTCCCGAAAGCTCGTCCTTCGGAGTGAAGCCCGTTTCCGAAGAAGGCAGCAAGCGACTTGTCCGCGCCGCCATCGACTATGCGCTCCGGAAAAGGTTGCCTTCCGTGACCATCGTTCACAAGGGAAATATAATGAAGTTTACCGAAGGAGGCTTCAGGCGCTGGGGTTACGAGGTGGCGGAAGAAGAGTTCGGCGACGCGACGTTCACCATGCAACAGTATTCGGAGATAAGGCGCGAACGCGGCGGCGAAGAGGCGGAGCTGGCTCTCGCGGCGGCGAAACGGTCGGGCAGGGTAGTGGTGAAGGATGTCATGGCGGACGCATTTCTGCAAAACACGCTCCTCGTGCCGGAGGAATACTCGGTCGTGGCGACGCTCAACCTGAACGGCGATTACATCTCCGACCAGCTCGCTGCCATGGTCGGCGGCATCGGCATCGCCCCGGGCGGAAACATCAACTGCCTGACAGGCCATGCAATCTTCGAGGCTACTCACGGTACTGCTCCCGATATTGCGGGAAAGGACGCGGCTAATCCGTCGTCGCTGCTTCTGTCGGCTTTCATGCTGCTCGAACATGTCGGCTGGAACGAGGCTGCATCGCTCATAACGCGGGCTATGGAAAGCTGCTTCGTCCGCGGACTGGCGACGGCAGACCTTGCACGGTTTATGACGGACGGCTCGCCGCTCACTACTTCCGGTTTCCAAAGGGAACTGGTTGAAACGATAAATAATTTTTAAAACAATGAAACTATGAACTACAAGAAGGAATTTATTACATATAAACTTGCCGATACGCTCAAACAGTCGTCGAAGATTACGAACGCGCTTTTTGACCGCTACGGCGTGAAGCGCGGACTGCGCAATGCGGACGGATCGGGCGTGCTGGTCGGTCTGACGAAAATCGGCAACGTGGTCGGTTACGAACGCACGAAAGACGGAGCGCTCAAGCCTATTCCGGGCAAGCTGTTTTATCGGGGATACGATATTGAAGACCTCGTGCACGCCGTAATGAAGGAAGGCCGCTTCGGTTTTGAGGAAACGGCGTTCCTGCTGCTGTCGGGCAATCTGCCGGACAGGGACGAACTGTCCGATTTCAGGGAAATGCTCTACGGCAACATGCCTCTGACGCACGATTCCACCATCAGCATCATCCGCCAGCGGGGCAACAATATTATGAACATCCTCGCCCGGACGGTGCTTGAAATGTATACGTTCGACGCGAATCCGGACGACCTCTCGCGCGAGAATGCGATGCGCCAGTCCGTCGAACTGATTTCGCGCTTCCCGACTGTCGTGGCCTACGCCTACAACGTTTTGCGCCACAACGAAAAGGGTCGCTCGCTTATCATCCGCCATCCGGACAGGGGCCTGTCGTTTGCCGAGAATTTCCTCTACATGCTTAAACGCGACTATACGGAGCTTGAAGCGCGCACGCTCGATTTGCTCCTCATCCTGCAGGCGGAACACGGCGGCGGCAACAACTCGACTTTTACGGTGCGCGTCACGTCGTCGACGATGACCGACATTTATTCCTCGATTGCTGCGGGCATCGGTTCGCTGAAGGGGCCTCTCCACGGCGGCGCGAACATTCAGGTTGTGGACATGTTCAATCACCTGAAGGAAAACATCGCCGACCGCAAGGATACGGACGAAATCGACGCATATTTCACGCGCATTCTGAACCGTGAGGCGTACAACAGAAAGGGTCTGATTTACGGCATCGGCCATGCCGTCTATACCGTTTCCGACCCGCGCGCGCTGCTTCTCCGCGAACTTGCCCGCGACCTGGCAAAGGAAAAGGGTCGCAGCGATGAATTTGAGTTCCTCGAACTGCTCGAAGAACGCGCCGTGAAGACCTTCGCCGACGTCAAGAATAACGGCAAGACGGTTTCAAGCAACGTCGATTTCTATTCCGGTTTCGTGTACGAGATGATAGGCCTCCCGGTCGAAATATACACGCCACTGTTCGCCATGGCGCGCATAGTAGGCTGGACGGCGCACCGCAACGAGGAACTGAACTTCGCCGGCCGCCGCATCATCCGCCCTGCCTACAAGAATGTGCTCGACGCGGCGGAATATGTTCCGATAGCGGAACGCTGATGACTTCCTGTCATTGACGGCTGACGGTTTACAATGAACTCTTTCGTGGCCTTCCGTTTCACGGGATCATAAATCCTGTGGACGGAACGCCGCGCCCGTTTCGTGCGCTCCCGTTGCGCATGCAGTACAAACGAATCTTTGCTGTTTTCACAAGACATATATATTAATGTATAAGAATAATCTCTTGTGACGGTATCACAATAGTTGTGATCGGTTCCCGAAACGTTCGGGACATGATCACAATAGTTGTGACGATTCCCCGAAACGTTCGGGACATGATCACAATAGTTGTGATGAGTTCCCGAAACGTTCGGGACATGATCACAATAGTTGTGATGAGTTCCCGAAACGTTCGGGAAGGTATCACAACAGTTGTGACGGTCTCCCGAACATTTCGGGAAGGTATCACAACAGTTGTGATGGTCTCCCGAACATTTCGGGAAGGTATCACAATATTTTTGATACGTCCCTAAAATATTCGGAAAGAAAAATGATGACAGCCTGTCGTGTCGACCGGAGCGCAGCGGAGTGGAATGGAAACATCTGTTTACCGACACACGAGATGTCTCCACTACGCTGCGCTTCGGTCGACATGACGGAACAGGATAGAACGTTTTCGTCATTATAAGGAACGAAGCAATCCGGCGCCCTGTATTCCGGATTGCTTCGTTCCTTGCAATGACGGCAAGCGCAGACGACAAGCGCAGACGGCAAGCGGCAGCCGTTTCGCGTCGTCATTTTTCCTGTTTGCTAAACTTGTTTGGTGATTTCCCCGAAATGACGGGACATGACAGGGTCTGCCTTAATCGGATTTTTTTGCTTTAAGAGCAAAACATTTGAATCCAAATAACCGGTTATCCGCCCTACTCCATGGATACCTTCCTTTTCCAATATAATATTAAACAGAAATTCGCACGTGGGCAGGTCATAGAAATATATTGCATTGTTTGCAGACGAATAGAACGTATGATATTCTTTTCCCGATTCATCGTAATATGGGAACAAAGCCGGGAAGGCATACCTTGTATCGTCGTCAATTGGATATACCAAATCCTTATCCGGTACATATTCAAGTTCGTACCTGTCCGAAGCGGACTGTTTCGCCGTTCCCGATTCCTTGCAGGAAAGAACGGACAGGACGGACAGGAGTGTGATTGCTATTTTCTTCATGCCTTCAATTGTTTTAAATCATATATTATTAAGTTCGATTTCGTGGCAAAGGCGCGAATCGTTTCCTGTTCCGCAAAATATTTTGCGCTTTATTTTGAAAAGGAACAAACATTCTTCCCGAAAAGCGTACCCGCCAGCGTCAAATGGCAAACATTTTCTTTTCTGTTTCCGTCGTTTTGGCGCGGCGTCTGCGGCGACTAACCCGCAAATTCCGCGCCGGAAAACCGCCGTACCACATTTGTGGTATTGTAAGGTTTCAAAACAAGTCGTTCCTTTGCAGAAAAAATATAACGATATGA
>JAITPH010000172.1 GCA_031289515.1 Tannerella sp. | reverse complement strand
AGAAAACGACGAAACTGCTTGGCAGGCGATGCAAACTATTACTGTGCCTCCCGGTCAGCGGGTGAATCTTACCCTGCCCGACGGCACCGACGTTTGGCTTAATGCGCGTACAAGCATCTCGTATCCTGTCGTTTTCGGACGTAAGGAGAGGATGATGAAGTTGGACGGCGAGGCATATTTCGAGGTTGCGAAGGACAAGGATAAACCATTCACAGTCAGGACGAGAGACGGTGAAATCGAAGTAACAGGCACAGATTTCAACGTGCAGGCATATTCATCGGAGAACATTTTCGAGACTACATTGATGGAAGGCAGCGTTCGCGTGCGGCTGAACGACGGCGCAGCATCGGAAGTCCGGCTGTCGCCCGGTCAGAAAGCCTCTTTAGAAGCGGGAAAGCTGCGGATAGAAAATGTCGAAGACTTCTCGCATTACCGCTGGCGCGAAGGTCTTATATGCTTCAGTAACAATACATTTGTTGAGATAATGCATGATTTTGAACGATATTACGGCGTGAAAATCAATGTATTAAATCAAAAAGTTCTGAAACGTCGCTATACCGGCAAGTTCAGATATACAGACGGCATCGATTACGCTCTGCGGGTTTTGCAGAAAAATATTCCGTTTGAAGTTGTCAGAGACGACGATAATCAGATAATAGAAATAAAATGAAGTTAAATCATTAATAATTAACGCCTATGAAAAGATAAACAACTAATCTGTACCCAACGAAAAAACCGGCTTTGCGCATCTCGCGTGTCGCCGGTAGAAATCTTTACACAATTATTTAAACTGTATTAATTAATAAAATCAATGCAAAAGTATGAAAAATAAATCTTTAATAAAAGGGTTTTACCCTGAAACATTTATTCTGAAACAAATTTTTAGAATTATGAGACTTACAATATTTATGTTGACTGTATGCGTAATCTGTTCATTTGCAGATGATTCATACGCACAAAATGCGAGAATAACGCTTGACAAAAACAAAGTAGCGTTAAGCGAAGTTCTTGATGAAATCGAGAAACAAACCGATTATCTGTTCATCTTCAACGATCAGGTGGACGTGGATCGCATTGTTTCGGTGAAAGCCAAGGCCATGCCAGTAGGCAAAGTTTTGGACAACCTGCTTGCCGATACGGACGTCGAATACACAATGAGCGGTACGCACATCGTACTTACCAAACAAGTAACCGTCTCTCCCGACCGGAACACGCAACAGCAAGGCGTCAGGATTACCGGAACGGTGACCGACGTCGCAGGCGAGCCTGTCATTGGAGTGACCGTCAAGGTTAAAGGCTCTACCGTCGGCACTGCTACGGATGTGGAAGGAAAATTCACTCTGACTGTAACCGACAATGCCGTGCTGCAAGTATCTTATATCGGCTATATTCCGCAGGAAATCAGAGCAGAAAATAATCTGACGATTGTTCTGTCGGAAGACACGCAGGCTTTGGAGGAAGTTGTAGTCATAGGATATGGCGTACAGAAAAAGATCAATCTGACAGGCGCTGTATCTACCGTGTCCGCAAGTAAACTGGAAAACCGTGCGACGACGAATCTGTCGAATGCACTCGCGGGTTTAGCTTCCGGCGTAACAGTCAGACAAAGTTCGGGAAAACCGGGCGACGACGGCGCAGGCATTCGCATACGCGGCGTAGGCACTTTCAATAGCGATTATCTCTCTCCGTTAGTGATTGTTGACGGCTCGGAAGCAAGCATAAGTTCGGTCAACAGCGAAGACGTCGAATCAATTTCATTTTTGAAGGATGCGGCCAGCGCTTCTATCTACGGTTCGCGCGGCGCGAACGGAGTACTGTTGATTACAACGAAGAAAGGTAAAAGAGGCGAAGAGCCGAGAATCACTTACACAGGTCTCCTGTCGAGTACGAAAATGAGCGGCAAGGCATTTCGATTCGAGAACAACTATGCCGAATATATGGAAATGGCCAACCGCTGGTACACGAACGGAAAATGGGATGCCGCCACCAAATATACGCAAGAGGCTATCGACGAATGGCGTGCGGCGGAAAAGAAAGATCCCAACGGTACGGACAATCCTTACGGCGTGCCTAACTATTTGGCTTATCCCAATACTCAGTGGGTCGATCACCTGTTCAAGCCTAATTCGTCTCAAAAGCACAACCTGTCTGTTATCGGCGGCAGTGAAAATTCCAACTATCTCTTGTCGATAGGCTATCTGGACAATCCGGGAACATTGGAAAATACAGGTCTGAAAAGTTATTCCGGCCGTATTAACATGGAAAGTCAGTTAAAGAAATTTTTGAAAGTGGGAACGCAGACTTACGCCACATTTCAGAAGACGGAGCCGGGTAACACAAGTTTCACTTACATGTTCCAGAATACGCCTGCGATGACGCCTTATCACGACGGCAAGTACGGTATAGCCGTCGATAATTCTTCAAACAATAATTTATTGGCGACAGTGGTCGGCACAGGCGGCTCTTATGATCAGACACGCTTGAATACTACATGGTATGCCGGATTAAACATTATTGAAGGGCTTACGGCCGAGTTGCGCTACAACTATCAGACTTTGTTTAGCGAGACCGCCGTTTATACCAAAAAGGTCGATAAGCAGAATTTTCGCACAGGCGAGATCATACTCGGAGCAAGCAGCAATGACGCTACTACAACACGCGCTACTACACGTTATTGGAACAATACCGCGACAGGAACGGTGAATTACGTCAAAACTCTCGGCGAACACGACTTTGCCGTTATGCTCGGCGCCGAGAGATATTACTGGAATGTGAAGGGCTTTAGCGCAAGGCGTACCGGATTGCTTGATCTCGACTTGCCGGATTTTACCGCGGCGCTTGACAAGTTAGACCCCGTACTTGGCGGAACAGCCGAACAGGATTATGGCGTTGTTTCCTATTTCGGACGTTTGAACTATAACTACAAGCAGCGTTACTTGCTGAATGCCAACTTCCGCAGGGACGGCTCTTCGCGATTCGGCCCGGATTATCGCTGGGGTACATTTCCTTCTTTCTCGGCTGCTTGGCGTTTGAGCGAGGAAGGATTTATGGAAGGTACAAAGGATATATTGTCCAATTTGAAACTGCGCGCTTCGTGGGGACAACTCGGCAATACCACATCCGGCTACTACGAATGGCAGGCTACCTACGGATCGACAAATTACTCTTTCGACGGCAACGTTTATGACGGTTTGCGCCAAAGCAAGATTGCCAATGCCATACTTCACTGGGAATCGGTTACCTCAACGGATATCGGCATTGACGCCGGTTTCCTGAATAATCGCCTGACGCTGGAAGCCGGTTACTATTCGCGGCTTACGAAAGGAATACTTGCTTCGCCGTCGGTTTATCTGACGATGGGAACTATCGGCGCTCCTACAACCAATACTTCGGACATGCGTAACAGCGGGTTGGACATTACTTTGGGCTGGCAGGACAGAATAAACGACTTTCAATATAGCGTAAACGCCAATTTTATGTACAATCGGAACTCCATCGTCAAATACAAAGGTAAGTATAAGGAAGGCTGGGAAACGGATGCGAACGGTAACCGCGTATGGGTCACCAACCGTGGCGACGTAGCGGATGTTTCGGGCAATACTATCCGCGTGGAAGGTCATGCGTTCGATGAATATTACATCTGGCAACAGCATAAGGGTAACGGTAACATCTATCTGGCTGACGGAGTAACGCCCGACCCCAACGGCGGCCCGCGTGACGGTATAATTCGTACAAAAGCAGACCTTGACTGGGTAAGGGCTATGCTGGCTCAAACGGATGCGAACGGCAATAAGGTATATAACTTTAACAATCAGTCCGTAGGACAAGGCAGCGGTTTATGGTATGGCGAAGGTATTTATGCCGACCTGAATGGCGACGGCATGTATGGAACTAACGACAACGACCGGCTTTTTACAGGCAAGTCTTCCATGCCCAAATATACTTTCGGCTTGAATCTTTCTGCTGAATGGAAGGGCATCGACCTGAACATGACTTGGGCGGGAAATGCGGGGATGTACTATCACATCTACGAACGCGGCTTCAACAATATGAGCAGCGCGAACTGGCAGGAGGGCACGATTGTAGCCATAAACGCCCGCAATATCTACTATTACAGCAATCCTCAGGAGGCGGCTACCAACCCCGACTACGATCCGGCTTTAGACCCGAATGCCAATATCAATGCTCCTTACCTGCGTATCGGTAACGTTAGCGCGGCGCACCGCAACAACACTTCAGAGTTGTACAATGCTTCTTATGTCAAGCTGAAAACACTGCAAGTGGGCTATACATTACCGAGAGCATGGACTTCAAAAGCTTATATCAGCAGCCTGCGCCTGTTCTTTTCGGGCGAAAATTTGCTGACCATTACCGATTTTCCCGGTGTCGATCCTGAAATAGGCGGCGGTGGATTCACTTCCTATCCTATTCCGCGCATGTTCTCCGGTGGCATCAATGTTTCATTTTAATAATTACAAAAGATACAGATATGAAAAAAATAATATATTCTTCTTTATTATTTGTAGCGCTTGGCGGATTGCCGGCGTGTACGGACATCTTGGATACTACGCCCTACAATCAGGTGGCGTCCAACAATATGTGGACAAACTCCGCGCTGACCAATCAGGGCGTTGCCGGCGTTTATGCTTCCATGCGCAACTGGGGCGTCTATGGCGCTGCGTCATACGGTCTGAAAGTTATTCCTTTTGAATGTCTGGGAATGACCGGCGAAGCATACCGTTCGATTCCTTACCTTAGCGGTACGGCAGGGTCGGGCGATACTTTCTTCTCCACAATGTGGAGAACCCTCTATGAAGGCATTCATCGTGCAAACGACGGCATAGCCAATCTGTCCAAACCGGGCAGCGGCGGCGTGGACGACGAAATGCGCACGCGCCTGCTGGCCGAATGTAAATTCCTTCGCGCCTATTATTACATGCGTCTGAATGAACTTTACGGACGGTACGGACTTGGCGTGCCGCTTTACACGGAGCCGATAGCGTCGGTTGACGAATGTACGAAAACGCAATCGTCGGAAGACGAAGTTTGGGAACAGATAGTTCGGGACTTGACCGATTGTATCGATGAGCCTAACTTCCCGGGACGTTATGCGGAAAAGGGACGCGCTTCCAAAGGCGCGGCTTATGCGTTGCGCGGCAGGGCTTACCTGATGCAGGGAGCAAAGTATAACTATAACAATGCCGTCGGCGCGGTGGAAAGTACGACTATTGACAAATCGCTCTTGCAGAAAGCTGCCGATGATTTTTCCAAAGTGAAAGATTGCGGTTATGATCTTTTTCAGAACGGATACAGGGAGATATTTACCGAAGCCAACGAAGGTTGCATTGAAATGATTTTCTCGGTACAAAACATTTCAAAACCCGGCTACGGCTCGGTTATGCAAAGAATGGCAGGCACCAGATCGTCAGGCGACCAGCAAAATGCAACAGGTTATTCACAATACAGCGCTTCGGCGGCTATTGTCGATCTCTATGAATACAAGGACGGCACGGCGTTCGATTGGGAAGACGTCATTCCGGGATACTTTGCCACCGCAGATAAAGACCGTCTTGTCTACTTCCTTCGCGATAAAAAGGCAAACGGCGAATCTATCGTCAGTAGCGCTATGGAGTCCAGAATCGACGCCAAGATACCGGCGGCAACAAAGGACAGGTATCTGCCCGAAGGCAACGAAGCGCGTCTCCAAAAAGCATGGACAAACAGAGACCCGCGCTTCAACGCCAATCTCATCGTTCCTTATGGCGACGAATATTTGGGCGCTGACGCCGACCTTTTCAAGCAGGGAAACGCTACCCCGGTGCGTTATGTTTACCGTTGGCCGGTGGGCGCAACAAATCAGTCCGTCAGCGCACAAATAGGCATGGGAATATCTTCGCCTTATGATTTGCGTCAGGACGGTACCGGCGAGGCGGAGTTTGCTTACCGTCACCGCAAGTTTGTCATGGAAGGCTATGATTGCGAATACATAGACGACAACCCCATCGACGAGCCAGTGCTTCGTTATGCCTACGTGCTACTGATGTGGGCGGAAGCTCTCGCACAGCAGGACGACTTGAGCGGCGCAGCCGAGAAAGTCAACCTGATACGCGGACGTAAATCGGTGGAAATGCCGCCATATACCTTCGCCGACAAGAACGGCGCGTTAAACAAAATCCGCGACGAATCGCGGCGCGAACTCGTGAACGAAGGCGTAAACTTCTACGAAGAATTGCGTTGGGGAACACTGCGGCAGACGAAGTTTTCTCCTTACATGGGTTATGAGCCGGCCGCTCACACGTGTAACGGAATGCAGAGCAACGGTAACGGCACTGTGAAGTGGTCAACGACGAACGACTACAGTATCTTCCCTGTTCCAAGCGCCGAAATAGAAAAGAATCCGAACTTGAAAAAAACTCCCGGCTGGATTTACTAAAAAAATCAACATAGAAAGAGCCACAACTAATATTTAGCTCCTTAGCGAGGATATTTTTATTGAGATCCGGATTGTCGAAAAGATTTTCGACAATCCGGATTGTTGTATTCGGGGGGATATAGTCGACAATAAAGCGGTCTGCAAATAAATCTTTGTCAGTATTAAATCAAATAACTATCTTTGCACTCGAAAATAAACAGAAAAAATGGGAAGGATAATAGAAATATGCGCAAATTCGGTACAGAGTTGTATCGAAGCTGAAATCGGAGGCGCTTGCAGGGTAGAATTGTGCGCCGGAATACCTGAAGGAGGCGTTACGCCAAGCTACGGCATGATACGGGCAGCACAGGCATTGACGTCGAAGATAGATATTAATGTGATAATACGCCCGCGCGGAGGCGACTTCCTCTATACTTCGACCGAAATAGACACGATGCTGTACGATATCGAGATGGTAAAACAAATGAATGTGCATGGCGTAGTTTTCGGCTGTCTGACTGAACAGGGAGATTTTGATTTGCCTTTGATGCGTAATTTGATAAAGGTAGCAAAGCCTCTATCGGTAACGTGCCATCGCGCTTTTGACGTATGCCGCAGTCCGTTTGAAGCGCTCGAACAACTGATAGAATTGGGTTGCGACCGTATTCTTACATCCGGACAAGAGCCTGACGCAGTGCGAGGTATACCGCTTATCAGAGAACTTGTGAAGATTGCCGCAGGGCGTATCGTGATAATGCCCGGTTGCGGCGTGCGTGCCGACAATATCGTCCGGATAGAAGCCGAAACAGGAGCTACGGAATTTCACAGTTCGGCGAGGAATCTGATTTATAGCAAGATGAAGTATCGAAACACAAATGTTCCGATGGGGGCAAGCGTTGCAACGTCGGAGTTCGAAACCGTCCAAACAGACCGCAATCTTGTTGCCGGATTACTGTAATATCCAATCTGTCGCACGCAAATGACAAATATTATCCCGAAACAAAAGCTCTTTGTAGAATGGAATTAATGTACTGGCTCAAACTTTGTCCGTTGACACTGGCAGCTATGGCTAACTGTTTGTGAAGGTCAGGCGTAAGTCTTATATTGAAACTATCCTGTGCAATTACGGGCATTGTCAGTATCGACAAAGATAGTAAAAATTGTTTCTTGTTCATATCTCTTTGTAAAATTCAAAAATACAGGGCAAAAGTAACGAAAAAAAATGTTTTT
>JAITPH010000112.1 GCA_031289515.1 Tannerella sp. | reverse complement strand
TCGCTGGTATTGCGTCAAAATATTTCGGTAGTAGGGGCGGGGCGTACGGATGCAGGCGTTCATGCTCGTATGATGGCAGCCCATTTCGACGTATTGCAGGAGCTTGACGAATTGTCGCTTTTAGTCGATAAACTCAATGGCATGTTGTCGAAATACATTGTTATTCACAAGATTATACCGGTAAATAAAAATGCTCATGCCCGATTTAGCGCCCTCGCGCGTACATATAAATATATGGTCTCCGAAAAGAAAAATCCGTTCAATTACGAATATGTCTACCGGACGTCATTGCGAAAGATTGATTTTGACGCGATGAACGAAGCCTGTAAAGCGTTGCTTGAATACACGGACTTTACGAGTTTCAGCAAGTTGCATACCGACGTAAAGACAAATAACTGTCGCATCGACGAGGCAAAATGGGAATACGACGGCGAGATATGGACGTTTACTATTAAAGCCGACCGTTTTCTGCGTAATATGGTGAGGGCGATTGTAGGAACATTGTTTGAAGTCGGTCGGGGCAAGATTTCGATAGACGATTTCAGAAAGATAATAGAGGCAAAAGACAGAAGTAAAGCGGGAACATCCGCGCCTGCCGAAGGTCTTGCGCTGACCGGAATAGATTATCCGGATTATATATTTGTTGATTATTAGATGTTTAATAAATGTGGGTATTATCGGCATTTTTATCGGCATTTCTATTAGGCTGCTATGATATATGCAAGAAACAATCGTTGGATGACAATGCCGTCATACCGGTTTTGTTTCTTAACACTCTGATATCAAGCCTTATATTTGCACCGTTTGTCATTTTGTCATACTATACGGATATATTGGACGGTACGCTCGTCTACGTTCCCCATGTATCGTTAGCCACGCACGGAATGGTGATACTGAAGTCTTTTATAGTATTAAGTTCATGGATTACAGGCTATTTCTCGGTAAAAAATCTGCCGCTGACTATAACGGGTCCGATAAAGGCAACACAACCGGTCATAACGCTTGTCGGAGCAATGCTCATTTTCGGCGAACGACTGAATCTATACCAGTGGTCAGGCGTTCTGCTCTCGGTTTTGTCTTTCTACATGCTATCGGCTTCAGGGAAAAAAGAAGGCATCAACTTCTCCCATAACAAATGGATTTTTTACGCCGTATTATCAGTCGTATTCGGCGCTGTAAGCGGATTGTACGATAAATACCTGATGAAGCGTTTAGACGTGATGACGGTTCAGGTCTGGTTTAACATCTACGAGTTCGTTATGATGATACCGATAATGATGCTTTTATGGTTTCCGCGGCGAAGGCAAACAACGCTTTTCAGTTGGAAATGGAGTATAGTATTTGTATCCGTCTTCCTTGCGCTTGCCGACTGGATATATTTTTACGCGCTCGGATTTCCGGACTCAATGATATCGATAGTATCAATGATACGGCGAAGCAGCGTGATCGTAACGTTCACCGCCGGAGCCATGATTTTTCGTGAAAAGAACTTAAAAAGTAAAGCTTTTGATCTTATTTTGGTATTATTAGGAATGTTATTATTATATTTGGGGACGAATTAAAGGTTATTTTATTATGAAAATATTGATTATCAGTTTGTTATCAGTCTGCGGGGCAATAAATGCGAGTTCCCAATCAATGGCGGAACTTTTCATAAAGATGCCCGACGAGATGATAGTACAATTAGAAGAGGCTTGGCGTAAAGACCTTGTAGATTTGTATAAATCGGGTAAGAAGGCTAATCTCGAAAATACTATGCAGGGGCAATCGTCGTTGTTGCAACTGACGGACGACTATATGCTTTTGCAGTCGACCGAGCGCTCGACGATAGAGCTGAAGAGGCTTCCGCTTGTTAACAATACATATATTATATGTATGATAACGACGGTTTATGCTCCTGTAGCCGACAGTCGTGTGGAGTTTTATACAACCGAGTGGCAGTCGCTTTCTGCGGACGGACTTTTCGACCCTGTGTCGGAGGCTTGGTTTCCGAAAGACGACGCGGATGTCTCATCGTACGGTTTTATCGATGCCCGGATAGGGAAAGACATGTTTCTGGCGAAGTATTCGCTCGACGCCGATAATATGAACTTAACGGCCGAATACACGACACCGCAATATCTTGACGAAGAATCCCGAAATAAAATCGAGGTTTTTTTGAAGGATAAGCCGAAGATTTATGAATGGAAACGAAGTCATTTTGAATAAAATGTTTACCTTTGCGGCATTTGCTTAATAAAAACTAATGGAAAGAATGAAATTTAAAGATTGGCATAATATTTGTCGTAGATCATCGTGAGATTTTCGGATAACGACAAATGGAAAGAATTATAAATATGATAAGAAACAACTATACAAAAAGACTGGCCGATGCTATCGAATATAGCAGAGAGGAAGCCTCAAGGCTGCAAAACAGCTATATTGGTGTAGAGCATCTCATGCTCGGCGTCATTCGCGAAGGCGAGGGTCGGGCATGTCGGATTTTGCAATCGATGAATATAGATATGTCTGAATTTAAGCGGACTATAGAGTGCGACGTACGTAATGTAATGGACGCCGTATCGAATTATTCAATAAATAACATTGTCATAAGTAAAATTGCCGAGCAGATACTGAAGCTGAGTATGCTTGAGGCGCGCAAACTGAAAGATAACCAGACCGGTACGCAGCATCTGCTATTATGTATACTGAAAGAAAAGTACAATATTGTCAAGGGTTTTCTTGAGAATAACGGAATAGATTACAAAACAGTTTTCGAGATGCTTGAGCAAGAGCACATAACGGAAACCATATCAAAGGAATCGTCTATTAATGAAGATGATAGCTATCAGGAGACGACTGCCGGCTTTACCGACGATGATGAAGAAGACGATGACGATGAAGACGAATCTTTCGCTTCATCCTTATCGCGCAAAAGTTCCGGCTCGGCAGGAGGAAGCAGCGCTACCCAGTCGGCAGTTAAAGGTAATTCAAACACTCCCGTCATAGATAATTTCGGGATAGACCTGACGCGCTCGGCGTCGGAAGGGCGTCTCGACCCGATCATCGGACGCGAAAAGGAAATAGAGCGTTTAGCCCAGATACTTAGCCGCCGCAAGAAGAACAATCCGGTGCTGATAGGCGAGCCGGGCGTAGGGAAATCGGCTATTGTCGAAGGTCTGGCTTTAAGAATCGTACAACACAAGATTTCGCGCGCACTGTTCGACAAGCGTGTGATAAACCTTGATATGGCGGCAGTCGTATCCTGTACGAAATATCGCGGACAGTTTGAAGAACGCATAAAAGCTATTCTTGCCGAAATGTCCAGAAATCCGCATATTATCCTGTTTATCGACGAGATACATACGATAGTCGGGGCAGGCTCTGCTTCAGGCTCGATGGATGCGGCAAATATGCTGAAACCCGCATTGGCGCGCGGAGATATACAATGTATCGGAGCGACGACGCTGAACGAATATCGCAAAAGCATAGAGAAAGACGGCGCACTGGAGCGTCGTTTCCAGAAGGTGATAGTCGAGCCGACCACTGCCGAAGAGACATTGCAGATACTGCACAATATAAAAAGCCGCTACGAAGATCATCATAATACACGGTACACCGACAAAGCTCTCGAAGCGTGCGTCAAATTGACGGAACGCTATATCACCGACCGTAATTTTCCGGATAAGGCAATCGACGCGCTGGACGAAGCCGGCTCGCGGATGCACATATCGAATATCGTAGTGCCGCCGTATATCGAAGAGCTTGAAAAAAAGATAGAATCAAAAAAAGATGAAAAACAAAAAGCCGTAAAATCGCAAAGTTTTGAGATTGCTGCAAGTCTTCGCGATGAAGAACGCATGTTGATAGCTCAACTCGAAGCAGCGAAGAATAAATGGGAGAAAGATATGCAGGAACATCGCGAAACGGTTGATGAAGACAAGGTTGCGGAAGTCGTCGCAATGATGTCGGGCGTACCTGTTCAGCGCATCGCCAAATCGGAAAACGATAAACTGCTCGAAATGGAAGACGTCCTGAAACGGAAAGTGATTGGTCAGGACGACGCTGTGCATAAGATAGTTAAAGCGATTCAGAGAAACCGTATAGGGCTGAAAGACCCGAACAAACCGATTGGCACGTTTATGTTTCTCGGTCCGACAGGCGTAGGTAAAACGTATCTCACAAAAGTATTGGCAGAATATATGTTCGGCTCGGCGGATTCGCTTATCCGGATTGATATGAGCGAATACCTTGAGAAATTCGCCGTTTCGCGTCTTATCGGAGCGCCTCCGGGGTATGTGGGATACGAAGAAGGCGGTCAGCTTACCGAAAAAGTGCGCCGTCGTCCGTATTCGATAGTCCTGCTCGACGAAATGGAAAAGGCGCATCCCGACGTGTTCAATCTGTTATTGCAGGCGCTCGACGAAGGACATCTGACGGATAGCCTCGGACGTGTCATAGATTTCAAGAATACTATCCTGATAATGACGTCGAA
>JAITPH010000092.1 GCA_031289515.1 Tannerella sp. | reverse complement strand
CCTCCATCTGCCACCGGACAAACTCAATCCGGGTATCGACAAGGTCAATCGCTTTGTCAAGGTAGAGCAAAGTGTTCCCATTTTTTTTCCGCTGCAAAGATACGTCTTTATCCGAAACTTCCAAAAGCCGAAACGGAATATCAGGATTTGTAATCACGAGTGTTCGGAAGATAAATCCAGGAATATGGTATACTGTTATTGAAAAGCGTAAATTCTTAGAGGTTGAGTTTTGGCGTTTTTTTTCAACCGTTCCTCTTCGTTACGACGGACATCAGCGAGTGCTCGGACAGCCGTTTCGATAAAATAAATGTCAATTTTTAGCTGAAAAAGAAACAAATATGCAATATTATTCCTACCTTTACGCACTTTATTACGCTTTTAAAAGACATTGACTGTCGTAACACGCTATGATTGAACGTGATTATATAATGCGAATTTTGCAGGAGTTTTTCGACGCCATGGCAAAATTGATTCGGATGCAAACAGAACAGCAGCCGCAGGATACTGCGCATATTCAGGCGCGTTTCGACGAGATGTACCGGCAGTTCTTCAAAAGTCCGGCAGAACATTTCTACGAAGCGGACAGTGAAACAATCCTCGACAACCTCGAAGCGGAAGGACGCAGCAACCGCGATACCGTTGCCAAAGCGCAGATGCTCTCGGAACTGCTTTATCGGGACGCGCTCCTCAAGACGGACGTCACCGAAAGATGCCTGCTCCTCGAAAAAGCGCTTTATCTGCTCGAATACATCGACGGCCAAACAAAGACGTATTCATGGGAGCAGGGTCGGAAAATGAGCGATATAAGAAAGCTATTAACACAATTCAAAATATAAAATGTTTATGAAAAAAATTTCTTTTTTAATCATGTCTGTTGCGGTTTTTGCAATCGCGACAAGTAAAGCAGAAGAAGCGCGTTTATTGCGCTTTCCCACTACCAACGGAAGCGAAGTAGTATTCACTTATGCGGGCGACCTTTACAAGGCGCCCATTAGCGGAGGCGAGGCAGTACGTCTCACCTCCTTTCTCGGTTATGAAATGTTCGCCCGCTTTTCGCCCGACGGAAAGACGGTCGCCTTTACCGGACAGTACGACGGCAACACGGAAGTCTACACGATTCCGTCCACCGGAGGCGAGCCGCTGCGTCTGACCTATACGGCTACAAACAGCCGCGACGACCTCGGCGACCGCATGGGACCGAACAATATCGTGATGGGATGGACGGCCGACGGCAAAAGCGTCGTTTACCGTAACCGCACCGGCGGCGGCTTCGTCGGCAAACTCTACACAGTAGGCAGCGAAGGCGGATTGTCGGAAGTCATACCACTGCCCGAAGGCGGTTTCTGCAGCTACTCGCCCGACGGCAAGAAACTTGCCTACAACCGCGTAATGCGCGAGTTCCGGACGTGGAAACACTACCGCGGAGGAATGGCGGACGACATCTGGATTTACGATCCGGCGGCAAAATCGGTTGTGAACATAACCGGAAACGACGCGCAGGATATAATTCCGATGTGGGTCGGCGACGAGATTTATTTCTGCTCCGACCGCGACCGCACGATGAACATCTTCGTGTACAACACCAAAACCCGCGAGACGGCGAAAGTGACGACATTCACCGATTACGACGTCAAGTTCCCAAGCTCGAACGGCAAACTGATAGTATTCGAGAACGGCGGCTACATCTATAAATTAGACCCCGCAACGAAGAAAGCCGAGAAACTGACGATATCGCTTGCCTCCGACAATATCTACGCCAGAAGCGAGATAATCGACGGCGCCAAATACCTCGGCGCGGTAAGCATCTCGCCCGACGGCAAACGGATTTCGGTAACGGCTCGCGGCGAAGTGTTTAACGTGCCTGTCGACAAGGGCGTGACGAGGAATATTTCCCGCAGTCCCGGCGCTCACGAACGCGCCGCTTCATGGTCGCCCGACGGCAAGTCGATAGTCTACATATCGGACGTCACCGGCGAGACGGAACTATATTCGCAACCGGCCGAAGGCGGCGAAGCCGTAGCCCTGACGAAAGGCAGCGACAGCTACATCTCAAACTTTGAATGGAGTCCGAACAGCGCCTACATCCTCTATTCCGACCGCAAAAACAGGCTCACCCTGCTCAACGTTCAGACGAAACAGAAATCACTCGTGTTTCAGGATTCGCTGGGCGTTTCGCGAAGCTACTCCTTCTCGCCCGACAGCAAGTGGCTGACCTATACCCGCAGCGCTGCAAACGATTTCTCGATAGTTTATGTCTACAATCTGGCGGACAAAAAAGAATACCCGGTGACCGACCTCTGGTACGAGTCCGGCTCGCCTGTATTCAGCACGGACGGCAAATATTTAATATTCAGTTCTTCGAGAGACTTCACTCCGACGTATGGCTCCAAGGAATGGAATCATATTTACGGTCAGGGAGCGGGCATATATCTTGCCCTGTTGAAGAAGGATACGCCTTCGCCGTTCCTGCTCAAGGAAGACGCCGCCGAAGTGCCTAAAAAGGAGGTGAAAGTAGAGGAGGGAAAGAAGAAGGATGACGACAAAAAAGTTGAAAAGCCGTCGAACGACATCGTTATCGATACCGACGGACTTGCCGACCGCATACTGCGGTTGCCCTTGAGTGCAGGTTATTACGGAAGTTTCTATTCCGACGGAAAGAAAATCTATTACACCAAAGCGGGCGCTACCTGCTATTTCGACCTCGCAAAGCAGAAAGAGGAAACGGTAGCCGAAGGCGCGCGGATGTGGGTTGAGCCGGGCGGCAAAAAAGCCGGATTCTTCAAGGGCAGACAAGTATTCGTGACCGACATACCGCAGGGAAAAGCTAACCTGACGGAGGCGGTCAATGTGTCGGACATGAAGATTCAGGTAGATTATACCAAGGAATGGGCGCAGATTTTCGACGAGGCATGGCGCGCTTTCCGCGACGGATTTTATCTTGAAAACATGCACGGTTTGGACTGGCCTGCCATAAAAAAGAAATATCAGGTACTGTTGCCATACGTGAAAAACCGCCTTGACCTGAACTACGTTATCGGCGAGATGATTTCGGAGGTGACTTGCGGTCACGCCTATATCACGACAGGCGAAATGAAGCGTCCGCAACTGATAAAGACCGGACTTCTCGGAGCAAACGTGTCGCGCGACAAAAGCGGCTTCTTCCGTATAGAAAAAATCTACGAGGGCGAGACATGGAGTCCGTCGCTTCGTTCGCCTCTGACGGAGCCGGGCATTTCGGCAAAAGCAGGCGATTTCATTGTCGCTATCGACGGCATCCCTACCAACGGCGTGAAAGATTTGTATACGCTGCTTGTCGGAAAAGCCGGCGTTTCGACCGAGATTTCGCTCAACGGCGAAGCATCGCTGAAAGGCGCTCGCAAAGTGATTGTCAAGCCAATCGAATCGGAAGACCCGCTGATTCACTATGAATGGGTCAAGTCGAATATAGAGAAGGTGGACAAGGCATCAAACGGCAAGATCGGATACATTTACATACCGGATATGGGCGCCGAGGGACTGAACGAGTTTGCCCGCTATTTCTATCCGCAACTTGACAAGGAAGGCTTGATTATAGACGACCGCGCCAATGGCGGTGGCAATGTGTCTCCTATGATTCTCGAACGGCTTGCCCGCGAGCCGTACCGGATGACGATGTCCCGCAGCAGCAAGCGCAACAGCACTGTCCCGGACGCTGTTCAGGTAGGTCCGAAAGTTTGCCTTGTCAACAAATACTCGGCTTCCGACGGCGACCTGTTTCCCTGGGGCTTTCGCGCGCTCGGTCTCGGCAAACTGATAGGCACGCGCACTTGGGGAGGCATAGTCGGCATTAGCGGCTCGCTGCCGTTTATCGACGGAACAGACCTCCGCGTGCCCTTCTTTACAAGCTACGATATGGAAGGAAACTGGATAATCGAAAATTACGGAGTAGAACCCGACATAATCATAGATAATGATCCGATCAAAGAGTGGAACGGCGAAGACCAGCAACTCAACCGCGCCATAGAAGAGGTAATGAAAGAACTCAAAAACCGCAAGCCGTTGCCAAAAACGCCTGCGCCGCGAGTTTGGAACAA
>JAITPH010000077.1 GCA_031289515.1 Tannerella sp. | reverse complement strand
GACGTGCACGACCGAACTGCTGCGTCCTGCGCCGTTCACGCTTTCTTCGCCCGACGATCCGTCGGCATTAAGTTTCCGGGGACTGCTCGGAAGTCCGGTCAAACCGGGCGAAAGCGCTGACGTACTGATGAAGCGGCAGGACAGGATTCAGTGGTATCACCGTAATGAAACATCGTTTTACAACACGATTCTTGCCGGACAAAACGTCTCCGAACTTGCGCAAAAATATTCCGATCCCTATCTTCATCTGACATTCGGCGCCGCGATGACAGGTACCGGCATGAAAGTGGAAAACGACAGCGTTCTGGTCTCAATAAAAGACACCCGAAAATTCGATTTATCCATATATCCGTACACGTCGCAGGCAAAAACCGTCGATGAATGGAGCTCCCAACTGGAAGCGATTATAACCGGCGTTCAGGCAGAAAAGCCGGAGACGTCGCTTAAAAATCATTACGCATGGTGGGACGCTTTCTGGAATCGGAGCTGGATTTTTCTTTCCGGAGATTCGGATGCCGAAGCAATCACACAGGCATATATCCTCCAACGTTACATGATGGCCTGCCAAAGTAGGGGAAAATATCCGGCCAAGTTCAACGGAGGAAGCCTGACGTTCGATTACAAAGGTCGAAACGGCGATTACCGGAACTGGGGACCGGGATATTGGCATCAAAACAACCGGTTATTTTACTGGCCGCTGATAGCATCGGGCGACTTGGATCTGGTGAAGCCATGGTTTGACATGTACCTGAACATGTTGAATATTCAAACCGACATCACAAAGAAATATTACGGTCATGGCGGAGCATTCTTTCCCGAAACGCTGAATTTTTTCGGTTTATACATTCAGGACGATTGGGGTTGGAACAATGTCGACGGCAAAGCATCCGACTCCCGCTGGATACGGTATCACTATTCCGGAGCGCTGGAGGTCTTGACATTGATGCTCGATTATTACGACTACACGAAAGATGAAGCATTTGCCGCACAATACATCGTTCCGTTTGCCGAACAGGCAATCCGATTCTTCGACCGGCACTGGCCGCGCATCAGCGGAACAATCCGGTTTTCGCCCGCCAACGCCATCGAACAGTTCTGGGATTGCGTCAATCCGGTCGATTACATAGCCGGATTGAAATACACGATTACACGGCTGAACACGCTTCCCGCCGGGCTGACCGGCGCACTGACGGACGAATGGAACAACTGCCTGAAAGCGTTGCCCGCAATACCGATGAGCAGAGACAGAAAAAAGATATTGCCAGCCGAAGAATATGGGCAAGGACGAAACTATGAAAATCCGGAATGTTATACTATTTTTCCGTTCAAGTTATACGGTTTGGGACTGCCCGACTTGGACATAGCCATCCGTACATTCAACGACCGGATATGGAAACAGAGCAATTGCTGGTCGCAATGTCCGATACAGGCCGCCCTGCTTGGGTTAAGTGAAGAGGCAAAGGCAGGCGTCCTGAAAAACGTCAGATCCGTCGACCCGGACATCCGTTTTCCGGCATTCTGGAAACCGGGCAGCGATTACACTCCCGACTTCGACAACGGCGGCGTTATGGCAATCGCATTGCAGCAAATGATGTTGCAGAATAACGGAACACAGCTTCTCGTCTTGCCGGCTTGCCCCGACACATGGAATGTGGATTTCAAGTTACACGCTCACGACAATACGGTCGTCCGTGTCAAGAGCCAAGGGAAACTCCTGAAATCAGACGTTTTTCCCGCATCCAGAGAAAAAGACATCATCATACGACCGGAAAGCAAATAATTTATTAACTTTGCGCCCTATTTAACGCTTTAATTTATGCACGAAAAAATTATCATCCTTGATTTCGGTTCACAGACGACGCAACTTATCGGTCGAAGAATCAGAGAGTTGAACACATACTGCGAGATTGTTCCATACAACAAATTTCCGGCAAACGACACAAGCGTCAAAGGCGTAATAATGTCGGGAAGCCCCTACTCCGTCAATGATTCGGACGCATTCAAGGCAGATTTGTCCGCCATACGCAAACGTTATCCGCTGCTCGGAATATGCTACGGCGCACAGTTTCTCGCCTATTCGTCGGGCGGAAAAATCGAGTCGGCCGGTTTGCGCGAATACGGACGCGCGCACTTGTCGAAAATAGACGGCGAAAATCCGTTGCTGAAAGGACTGAAACAAGGAACGCAAGTATGGATGTCGCACGGCGATACCATCACAAAAATACCCGGCAACTTCAAGGTTATTGCAAATACGGACGACATCGAGGCAGCAGCTTTCAACATCGAAGGCGAGCCGACGTGGGGCGTGCAGTTTCATCCCGAAGTATATCACACCGAAGACGGCGTCCGGATATTGGACAATTTTCTCGGTATCTGCGGATGCAAAAAAGACTGGACGCCGCAATCGTTCATCGAATCGACAGTCGCAGAGTTGAAAAGCAAGCTGGCAGACGATAAAGTGATACTCGCTCTGTCGGGAGGCGTCGATTCGTCGGTGACAGCCGTTTTGCTGAACAAAGCCATAGGTAAGAATCTGACCTGCATCTTCGTTGACCACGGCCTGTTGCGCAAAAACGAGTTCGAGAAAGTAATGAAAGCGTATGAAAACATGGGTTTGAACGTGATCGGCGTGAATGTAAAAGACAAGTTCTACAGCGAACTGAAGGGCGTGACGGAGCCTGAAATGAAGCGCAAGATAATAGGCAAAGGCTTTATCGAAGTCTTCGACGAAGAAGCGCGCAAACTAAAGGACATAAAATGGCTCGGTCAGGGGACGATATACCCCGACGTCATAGAATCGTTGTCGATAACCGGCACGGTCATAAAAAGTCATCATAACGTAGGCGGATTGCCCGAAAAGATGAATCTCAAATTAGTCGAGCCGTTGCGATTGCTTTTCAAGGACGAAGTACGGCGCATCGGATACGAGCTTGGAATGCCCGCAAACCTCATCAAGCGTCATCCGTTTCCCGGGCCGGGTCTCGGAATACGCATACTCGGCGAGATAACGCCCGAAAAGGTACGCATCCTGCAAGACGCTGACGACATATATATATCGTTGATGGAAGAATGGGGGCTGTACGACAAGGTATGGCAGGCATGTACGATATTGTTGCCGGTACATTCCGTAGGAGTGATGGGCGACGAGCGTACTTACGAGAATACGATAGCGTTGCGCGCGGTAACGTCTACCGACGCCATGACGGCAGACTGGGCGCAATTGCCATACGATTTTCTGGCAAAAGTGTCGAACGACGTCATCAATAAAGTAAAGGGAGTGAACAGAGTAGTCTATGATATAAGTTCAAAACCGCCTGCAACGATTGAGTGGGAATAAGAAAAAAATATTTTTTTCTCCGAAAAAAGTTGGAACTAAACAAATATTCATTACCTTTGCAGCCGCAAATTTAAAAATTATACAGAAATATTTATGAACAATTACGAAACCGTTTTCATTTTGACTCCCGTTTTGTCTGATGCACAGATGAAGGAAGCGGTAGAAAAGATTAAAGAGACGTTGAAATCTCAGAAAGCAGAGATTGTCAATGAAGAGAACTGGGGCTTGCGCAAGTTAGCATACCCGATTAACAAGAAGACGACAGGCTTCTACGAACTTATAGAGTTCAAGGCAGAGCCTACGGTCGTCGATGTACTTGAGACGCAATTCCGCCGTGACGAGCGTGTAATACGTTTTCTGACATTCCGTCAGGACAAGTTTGCCGCCGAATACGCAGCCAAGAGAAGGTCGCTCAGAACGACGACTACTCCGAAAGAGGTTGTCAGGAAAGAGCTGAAATTAGAGGAGAAAAAGCCTGTTGAAGCGCCGGTAATTATTGAAGAAACAAAATCAGAGAAGGAGGATTAAACTATGGCAATAACGAACACAACTCAGAACAATTCCGAGATAAGGTATCTGACGCCGATGTCGGTAGACGTTAAGAAAAAGAAATACTGCCGTTTCAAAAAGAGCGGAATAAAGTACATAGACTACAAGGATCCCGAATTTCTCAAGAAGTTCCTGAACGAGCAAGGCAAGATATTGCCGCGCCGTATAACCGGAACGTCGTTGAAGTTCCAGCGCCGTATATCGCAGGCTGTCAAGAGAGCGCGCCATCTGGCGCTACTGCCTTATGTTACCGATTTAATGAAATAAAAAGAGAGGAGACAGAATATGGAAATTATTTTGAAAGAAGACGTAGCGAATGTAGGCTACAAGGACGATATTGTAACCGTGAAAAGCGGTTACGGACGTAACTTTCTAATCCCGCAAGGTAAGGCAGTTATCGCATCGGATTCTGCAAAGAAAGTATTGGCCGAAAACTTGAGGCAACGCGCTCACAAAGTGGAGAAAATCAGGAATGATGCAGCGGATTTTGCGTCGAAGTTGGGAAGTGTCTCGCTTACGATAGGAGCAAAGACAAGTTCGACCGGCACGATTTTCGGCTCGGTTACCAACATCCAGATAGCTGAAGAGCTGGCGAAGAAAGGTTTTGAATTAGACCGTAAGATAATATATATCAAAGAGCCGGTCAAGGAAGTAGGAAACTACAAAGCCCTGATTCGCTTGCACAAGGACGTTTCGGTAGAAATACCATTCGAGGTCATATCGGAGAAATAAATCGAGAATAGTTATTGTACAATGTACAATAACCCTCATTCGAGACGCGAAGCAATCCATTGATATGCATGGTCTTTGGATTGTTTCGCCTCTTGTGATGATGTGAATATCCGTTTTTTGACACGCCCTCGTAAAATAGAAAAAAGGTCGCATTCGAGACCTTTTTTTATTGTCCGAAACATAAAATATTTCCGATTTTTAGGGGTAAATGGGAGAAAATTAAATTTTATCATGTATATTTGCAGATTGTTATCTCGGTCACAAAGCGAAAATGAGAAAATACGTATACATAGTAATATTCCTGTTGAGTCTTTTACATATCCAAGCCGACAACAAGACATTTACGGTAGTCATCGATCCCGGTCACGGAGGTAGAGACCCCGGTTGTGTCGGCTCCATATCCAAGGAAAAAGCGATAAACCTGTCGGTAGCAAAGTTATTGGGCAACCTTATCGAACAAAATCATAAGGACGTCCGGATAATATTCACGCGCAAGACAGACGTTTTTATAGCTTTGGACGAACGCGCCAACATAGCAAACAGGAATAAGGCAGACTTGTTCATCTCAATACACGTAAATGCCATCAAGCGCGGAAACGCTTCGGGAACAGAGACATACACTATCGGATTAGCTAATTCGGACGAAAACCTCGAAGTCGAAATGCGCGAAAATTCCGTTATATACATGGAAGACGACTATCTGCGTAAATACGAGGGCTACGATCCCAAATCCACCGAATCGTACATCACATTCGA